>JBDSJB010000365.1:0-11667 GCA_039917665.1 Binatia bacterium | reverse complement strand
GCGTCACCCGCGACGAAGACGGAATCGACGGTCGTCCGCTGGCCTTTCCGGGTCGTCACGGCACCACGCCTGGTGAAGGCGCATCCGAGCTGCGCCGCGAGATCGGAGCGCGGAACGCATCCGTTCTGAATGAACAGACCTTCACAGCGGAGGCGCTCGCGCCCGAGAACGATCCACTCCAGATGCTGCCGTCCCTCGACTCGTAGGATGCGCTCGCTGCGGACCGGAATGCCGTAGCGCGCCAGCCGCTCACACGTTTTCCGGGTGGGACGGGCGGCGCCGTTGGTGCACAACACGACCTCCTTGCTCCAGGTGGTGAGCGCGAGCGCCAGGTCGGCGCCGTCGACGCCGGAGCCGAGTGCGGCGAGCGGGCGATCGCGGACCGTATAGCCGTCGCAGTAGGAGCAGTAATATACGCCCCGCCCGATGAAGCGCGCGATCGCGGCGATGTCGGGACAGACGTCCTTGATTCCCGTCGCCAGCAGCAGCTTCCGCGTGCGGACACGGCGGCCGTCGCCCATCCGCACCTCGAAACCCCCCGCGCGGGGCGCCGCCGTCCGGACGGGCCCCCGCCGGATCTCGACGTCGAACGGGCGCAATTGGGCGCGGGCGATCCGCAGCATCTCGTCGGGCGGGGTGCCTTCGCGAGTCAGAAAATTGTGGACGGCTTGAGCCTGCGCGTTTCGCGGCCGCCCGTCGTCGCACACCAGCACGCGACGCCGACAGCGGCCGAGCACGAGCGCCGCGCTCAGCCCCGCGGGGCCGCCGCCCACGATGACGACGTCGAACATTACGGCTCCAGAGTCGCGTCAGGCGATCGGTCGGGCACCGTCGAGCCGGCTCCGCGAGCGAGCTTGGCGCGTTCAGATCGGCGCCGTCGTGCAGCCCGAGGCGCTCGATGAGCTCGCCTTCGAGGCAGCCCATCACCACCGCGAGACCCGCCCCGGCAAGCGCCGTTAGCACCGCGAGCGTCGGCGGTTGCAGGGGCGATCTTTCCGGAAGAATAGGCGGAGCCCGAAGAGTGCCAGGACGACGACGTTGCCGGCGCCGTGCAGTAGGCCGAGCCGAAAGGCCCGCGTGCCGCGTGGCACGCCGAACCAATCGATCGTGCCGGGAACCGCGGCGGCACACCCGCCGACCACTCGGCCACCACCATCCAGAATGCGATGAGCGCCCATTGCGACGTGCCCGTGACGACGTGCACAACGTCGGACACCACCGCCGTCAAGAGCGGCCCAAGGGGAAACGTGATCACGATCGGGTGGACGGAGTATCCGAATGCTGGGACGCGCGCCTCCACGTCAAGACGACCGGCGGATCGGTTTCCCGCGCGAAGTGACGCGCACGACATCGGTATCGGGCTCGCCGCCCAGAAGCGCAGCCGGAATGCCAAAGGCATCGAGGAGCGTCACAGACCGGCGCGTTTTCTTGTGCATGGCAGCGGGCAGAGCAATCGACGTGCCCAGAGCCCGTGATGAGGCGCATGCCGAAATTATTGCACTAATGAGCGGCGACGCTCGCGTTGCTCACTCCCTTGGCGGCGCTTTGTAGAGCATGCTGCAAGGTTGTCAGCGTGGATGATCGCACCCGAACATGATCGGCGGCGACATCGGCGGAGGGCCAACGACATGATGCAGTTCCTCTTGCGCCCCTTCCCCAGCTCGATCGTACGCGACGCCGAACGCGTGCTTCTTGGTCACAATCTCGACGCCGCTCGGCGGCGGGGTCCGCGGGATGGGGGCCACCATGCCGCGCGCTCGGCGTTGCGTCGTCGTTTTGGGATCGCGTCGGCTCTAGGGAGTCGTATCGTTGGCGATCAGATCGTCGACGGGCCGCTTGCTCGGGTCCGCGAGCATGCGCGCCATGGCCTTGTCGCGGCGCACCTTGCGGTCGTCGGCAGGCAACGCGTCGCAGCGGGCGCAGATCAGCTCAGGCTCGGGATGCTCGGGATTTCCAGCCACGCGCGAAGGACGTGACCGGCGTCCGGTTGCGTCGTCTATCGGCAGCCCGGGTACGGATCGCCGGCACGGACCGCGTTCAGTATCGAAGGAGAGCGTCGTGGATGCCCAAGAAGGCGCTTTGGATTTGATCGAAACCATCGAACGGTAGCGGGCGGTCGGAGAAGCCGAGGTAGTCGTGCGCCCAGGTCATTTGTAGGTGATGCCCCAGAACGCCGAGTCGCAGGCGGGAACGGCGCGGAGGTCGAGCCCCTCGCGCGCGTCGGGGCGAGCGGTGCTCGTGCGCCGGGGTTCGGTCTGGCCGCGATTCCATCCCGAGCTCGGCGAGGACGACCGCCTCCATCGCGCCTGGCTGCACGCCAAGCGCGTCGCGCCGCAGTCTCACGCCGGCGGTTGCAGCCGCACGCCTTCGACCCGGCCGGGCGCCGGTGCTACCACCGACCTCGTGGAGACGACGTCCGTGCTCGCGGTGCAGCAGGCGTCCAAGCGTTTCGGAACGGCCGCGGCGCTGCTCGCGGCCGACCTCCACATCGAGCGGGGGGAGTGGGTCGGCCTCCTCGGGCCGAACGGGGCGGGCAAGACCACCCTGGTACGCGCCATCGCCGGTCGCGTCCGCTTGGATGCCGGGACCATCGCCGTCGACGGTGCGCTCGGCTTGGTCCCGCAGGACATCGCGCTCTATGCCGCCTTGACCGCGCGTGAGAATCTCGAGGTGTTCGGCAGTCTGCATCGACTCCGCGGGTCCACGTTGCGCGAGCGGGTGGCGTGGGCGCTGGAGTGGACCGGATTGGCCGAGCGCGCGCGCGAGCCGACGGGAGGGTTCTCCGGCGGGATGAAGCGGCGACTCAATCTGGCGTGCGGCGTGCTGCACCGACCGGCTCTGGTGCTGCTCGACGAGCCGACGATCGGCGTCGACCCGCAAAGCCGGGAGCGCATCTTCGGGATGTTGGAGGAGCTGCAACGCGCTGGGACCGCGCTTCTCCACACCACCCACGATTTGGACGAAGCGGAGAGCGTCTGCCGGCGGGTCGTGATCATCGACCGCGGGCGGATCGTCGCCGCCGGTACGCCGACGGAGCTGGTGACGCGGACACTCGGCTGCGCGCAGGAGATCGTGGTCGCGCTCGACCGTGCGCCGGCGGAGGCAGTCCTACCTCCCGGTGCGTCCGTCGACGGCCAGACGGTGCGGATGACGGTCACGAGCCTCGGCGCGGATCTACCCGCGCTGGTCGGGCGTCTCCGCGACGCGGGATACGGCGTCGTCGACGTCCGCGTGATGCGCCCCGATCTTTCCGCGGTGTTCCTGCACCTCACGGGGCGGGAGTTGCGGGAATGATCGGGGCGGTCTTGCGCGTCTCCTGGTTGGTCTTCAGCCGCGATCGCTACGCGCTCGTGCTGTCGTTCCTCGTGCCGATCGCGTTCTTCTCGATCCTGGCGCTCGTCTTCCAAGGCGTCGGCGGCGAGACGCTTCCGGCCGTCCGGGTCGTCGTCATCGACGACGACCGCACCCTGGCGAGCGGGCGCCTGCTGACGGCATTGACGCAGGAGCCCGGCCTCGCCGTCGAATCGCGCACCGCCGACGCCGGGACGGCCAGCGAGGTCGCGACGCTCCTCGTCCGGCGTGGGGATGCCCCGGTGGCCGTCGTCGTCCCGACCGGCTTCGGCGAACGTCTGGCGCACTTCCCCTTAGCGACGCTGACCGTCGAGCTCTTCAGCGACGGGGCGGCCGATCCGGTCGCGCATCATGTCGTGGGGGGGCTCGTCCAGCGTGCCGTCGTGCTCGCGTCACCCGACGAGCTCGTGCGCGCCATGGCGCGGTGGGTGGAGGAGGAAAGCGGCCCGCTCGCGCCCGCCCAGCGCGAGCTGGTCGAGGAGATCGCGAAGTCGGTCGCGGGGTCCGACCCCGCGTCCGCGCGCGCCCCGTCGCCCTTCCAGGTGGTCGTTACCGACGTGCGCTCCGAGGGCGGCCGCCGGAGCCGCAGCGTGATCTCGTACTACGCGGCCGCGATCGGCGTCATGTTTCTGCTGTTTACGATGTCGACCGCGATGCGCGGTCTCGTCCAGGAGGCGGAGAGCGGAACGCTGGAGCGGCTGCTCAGCACCGACCTCACGATGGGGCCGCTCCTGTTCGCGCGCTGGTCGTTCGCCACCGTCGTCGGCTGCGTCCAACTGGCGGTCATGTTTCTCTGGGGCTGGGCGATCTTCGGGCTCGACCTCTTCGCCCCTGGACATCTCGCGGGGACGGTGGTGATGACCCTCGTATCCGCGGCCGCGGCGGCGAGCTTCGGCCTCGTGCTCGGGACGCTCTGCCGGTCGGCGGCGCAACTGCAGGGGCTCAGCACCGTCGTCATCCTGCTCATGTCGGCGCTCGGCGGCAGCATGGTGCCCCGCTACCTGATGCCGGAAGCGATGCAGCGGGTCGGCCTTCTGACCTTCAACGCGTGGGCGGTGCAGGGTTACGAGAAGGTATTGTGGCGCGACGCGCCCGTCGCGGCGCTCTGGCCCGAGGTGTCGCTACTCGGCGCGTTGACCCTCGTCGGCTTGCTCGTCGCGCGACGTCTCGCTCGGCGGTGGGAATCGACGTAGGCCGCTGCCACGTGCGACGGCGGGGTGGCGCTTACGGTCGCGTATCGCTGGGAACCAGGAACCGCGCGACCGTAGGAGCGATCCCTGACCCGCTTGTCGCGTCGGCGGCGCGCTTTGCACCGAACGACCGCGCCGCTAACGTCTCGATCATGCGCGTGGTGATCATCGGCAGCGGATTCGGCGGCCTCGCCCTCGCGGTCCGGCTCGCCGTGAAGGGCCACGAGGTCGTGATCCTCGAGCAATGCGACCGGCCCGGCGGGCGCGCCCGCGTGTTCCAGCAGGACGGGTTCACCTTCGATGCCGGTCCGACCATCATCACGGCACCGTATCTGTTGGAGGAGCTCTTCACGCTCGCCGGCCGGCGCCTCGCGGACTACGTGACGCTCTTTCCGCTCGATCCCTTCTATCGCATCCGTTTCGACGACGGCTCGGTCTTCACCTACTCGGGAGATCCCGAACGCATGCGAGCCGAGGTCGCCCGCTTCAGTCCCGACGACGTCGACGGGTACGAGGCGTTTCTGGCGCTCAGCCGCGAGATCTTCGAGAAGGGCTACGTCGAGCTCGGACACGTCCCGTTCCTGACGCCGTGGTCCATGGTGCGGACCCTGCCGACCCTCGTCCGGCTGCAGTGCTATCGGAGCGTGCTCGGGCTCGTGCGCCGCTACATCCGAAGCCCGAAGCTGCAGCAGGTGTTCTCGTTCCACCCATTGCTGGTGGGCGGCGATCCCCAGCACGCCCCGGCGATCTACGCGCTCATCTGCCATCTCGAGCGGACGTGGGGGGTGCACTTCGCGCGCGGCGGAATGGGCGCCGTCGTCGACGGCCTGGTGCGGCTCCTCGTCGACCTCGGCGTCGAGCTGGAGCTCGGCGCCGCCGTCGAGGAGATCGTCGTGACCGGCGGCCGGGCGCGGGGAGTGCGTGTCGCGGGAGGATCGCGACGCGAGGCCGATCTGGTCGTCTGCAACGGTGACGTGAGCTGGAGCTACCAGCACCTCGTCGACCCGCGCGCTCGGCCGCGGAATGGCGATCGGCGGCTCCGGAAGATGCGCTACAGCATGAGTCTTTTCCTCGTCTATTTCGGAACCGATCGCACGTACGAGGACCTCACCCATCACACGATATTGCTGGGGCCGCGCTACGAAGGTCTCCTCGACGACATCTTCCGGCATCGCCGTCTCGCCGACGACATGAGCCTCTATCTGCATGCGCCCACGCGTTCCGACGCCTCGTTGGCCCCGCCGGGATGCGAGGCGTTCTACGTGCTGTCTCCGGTCCCGAATCTCGCCGCCAACATCGAATGGGCCACGACGCGCGAACGCTATCGGGACGCCATCTACGACCGGCTCGAGCAGACGTGCCTGCCAGGGCTTCGCCGGCACCTGGTCACCGAACGGCTGTTCACGCCCGACGATTTCTCCAGCGTGCTCTCGAGCCATCTCGGCGCGGCGTTCAGCTTCGAGCCGACGCTCGGGCAAAGCGCGTATTTTCGCGGCCACAATGTTTGTCCCGACATCCCCAATCTCTACTTCGTCGGGGCTGGCACGCACCCGGGGGCGGGGCTGCCGGGCGTGTTGTCGAGCGCACGCGTGACGGATTCCCTCATTCCAGCGGCGACGGATCGGTACGTGCCTCCCGCGGAGCTGCGGCGTGCGGCCTACTGACATCACCGCCGCCGACATGGCCGCGTGTCACGCGGCCATCCGCCGCCATTCGCGGAGCTTCTACGCGGCCTCGCGGCTCCTGCCCCTCGCCGTTCGGGACGCCGCCGTCGCGATCTATGCGTTCTGTCGGGCCGCGGACGATGCCGTCGATGACGCGGTCGGTCCGGCGGAGGCGCGGGTCCGCCATGCCGACACGCGCCGTCAGCTCGATCGGATCTATGGCGCGCGGCCCGTCGAGAGTGCCGCGGGACGCGCCTTCGCGCAGGTCGCGGTCGTGCACGGCATTCCCCGCGCGGAACCCGAAGCGTTGCTCGACGGCATGGCGCAGGATCTCGATACGGTCCGTATCCCTGACGAGGAGGAGTTGCTGCTCTATTGCTATCGGGCGGCGGGCGTCGTGGGACGGATGATGAGCCGCATCATGGGCGCTGCCGGCGATGAAGCTCTCACGCGCGCCGTACATCTCGGGATCGCCATGCAGCTCACCAACATCGCACGGGACGTCGGGGAGGATGCCCGCAACAATCGCATCTACCTGCCGGCGATCTGGCTCGCCGAGGCCGGCGGCTCGGCCGAGGAGGTGTTGAGGGCGCGCCCGTCGGCGGCCGGCGGTCGCGTCACGCTTCGCATCCTCGATCTCGCCGAGCGCTACTATGCGAGCGGGATTCTCGGCATCGCGCTCCTGCCCGCGCGATGCCGACCTGCCATCCTCTCGGCCGCCCTGCTCTACCGGGCCATCGGCCGCCAAGTGCGGGCGCGCGACGGTGACGGCGTCTCAGCACGCGCGCGCGTCGGGGCGATGCACAAGGCCGGCCTCATCGCTGTCGCGGTCACACGCTGCGCGCTGGATCCCCGCCTACGCGTGCGGGCGGGCCGACCGGATGTCGATCCGCTGCCTCCCTCACTCCCCCGCGCCGGGATCGCATCGTGAGCGCCGCCGTCCGCCGCGTCGTGATGCTCGTGGTGCTCCTGGCGTACGGCGTGGCCTGCGCCGCGACCGATCCGCTCGCCGGTGTGGTGTTGGTCGACCTGTCCGCGCGCTCGTGGGCGCTTGACGACCTCCGCGGCGAGCCCGTGCTGCTCGTCATCGCCGATCGTGCGGCGTCCCAACAGGCAGCGGCATGGGGGGCATGGCTCGCCGGGCGCACCATGCTGCTCGCGCCGTGGCGCGCCCCCGGCAAGGTCGCGTGGCTCTCGGTCGCCGATTTGCGCCGCGTTCCCGAGTATGCGCGCGCGTCGGCCCGCGAGCGTTTGCGCGAGCAAGGTGTCGCGCGGCCGCTGGACGAAGCGTCGCGGATCTCGCCCCTGCTCCTCGATTGGCGCGGGGTGCTCGGCGAGAGCTTACACGCCGAGCGCGGGGCCGCGGTGCTGATCCTGTTGGCGCGCGACCATCAGCCGCTCCTCCGCGTCACCGGTCCGCCCAGCGAGTCGGCCGTCACCGAGATGGTCGAGGCGATCGCGCGCGCCGCGCGGCCATGAGCTTCCGGCGCCGCGAACGTCCCGAACACGCGGTCGCAGATCGAGAGCGTCGCGCTGTAGTTGCAGTCGCCGCGCGCGTGATGTCGGACGTGCACGCGCGGCGTGACGTACCAGTTCAGCACGGGAACCCGCTCCCACCACACGGGAAACCACGCGACCCCGGAATGCGCCAACAAGATGCTGCCGGACAAGAACGCGCTCACGCAGGCCAACGATGCGAGGTGGACTGGAAGCGCCCACATGGCGACCGGTACGAAGCCGATGATGAGGAGCGCCTCCACGGGATGGAACGCGAGCCCGCTGAGAGCGCTCGGTGACATCGACCGGTGGTGGACGACGTGGATCCACCGGTACACGCCGCGGACGTGCAGCAGCCGGTGCAGCGCGTAGAAGTAGACCTCGAAGCAGAGGAGATACCCGAGCGTTTCGCGCGCTGCCGTCATGGGTGCCGGCCACGCGGTGTGCACGATGATCCCCTGCTGGTGCACGAGCAGCGCCGTCACGATGCCGGTCACCGCGCCGAGCGTCAGGGTGGCGATCGCGTGTCGGAGATCGTGGCGGTTCCAGCCGCGGGCGATCGAGCGCACCGCCGCATTCTAACGACGGGGATTGCGCGATGCCACGGCCGCATCGTCAAAACCGGACGACGCCGCCCCGCGTTGCGTATGTGCATCGCGAGAACTCGACTTCGAACGCGGCCCCGCCTAGGCTCGAAACGCCCATGAACCTCGTCGACAGTCGCGTTTCGGAGACGCGCGCACGGGAACCTCGCCCCGACCGTACTAGCGACGACGATCACGCCTTCGCGTCCGTCTGGCCGCGACGATTCGACTTGCGGGAGGTCAGGGCGATGCTCGGCGAGGAAGCCGACCAGCTCGTGTGCGACGTGCTCGCGCAAGGGGTGAACGCGCCGCTCTGGAACCTCGCCGATCGCGGTGGCAAGCGCTGGCGCCCGATCGTCTCGAAGCTCGCCTTCCTGGTGAGCGGCGGGCTGGCGCCCGTGCCGCCGCGCATCTGTCAGGTTGTCGAGTTGCTCCATACGGGCAGTCTCATCGTCGACGACATCCAGGACGAGGCCGTGGAGCGCCGACACGGTGCGGCGGCGCACGTGGTCTACGGCGTACCCACCGCGCTGAACGCGGCCAACACGGCGTATTTCCGCGCCCTCAAGATCCTCCGTCTCTGCTTGGCGGACGCACCGCGCTTGCGCGCCCTCGACATGCTCGCGGAAGAGCTCTTCGCCGCCCATCTGGGGCAAGCGCTCGATCTCGCGTTGGGCGCACGGTTGCCGGAGACGCGACTACGCACGGCGCACTACTTCGTGCTCGCGCGGGCGAAGACCGGCGCGCTGGTCCGTATGGCGGCCCGCCTCGGCGCGATCGCGGCCGACGGCACGGTCGAGTGCGAGTCGGCGCTCGGCGAGTGGGCGAGCGAGCTCGGTATCGCCTACCAGATCACCAACGACCTGGACGATCTGGCGACGGATATGCAGGACGTCGTCGCCTGCCGCCCCACCTATCCGTTGTTGTTGGCGCTCGAGGACGACGGCCCGGCGGCGCAGATGCTACGTGGTCACTTGGGCAATCGGACGCTGACGGACGCCGACGCCCGCGAGCTCCGCCGGCTCTTCGCGCGCGAACGGGTCGCCGAGCGCGGTCGCGCCGCCGCGCGGCTCGCCGGCCGGCGCGCGCTCAGGGCGATGCGATTGCTGCCGGAGGGTGCGGCCCGCACCGAGCTCGAGCACGTCACGCGCGACCTCATGTCCTGAGCCGGGATGGCGGAGGAGTACCTCGTCTTCAACCTCGTGGTGATCGCCGGTCCGGTGATCGCCGCGCAGCACGCGGCGACGACGTTTCGGCGCCGGTGGCTCCCGGCGCTGACGGCGATCGTCATCGTGGCCGTGCCGTTCATCGTATGGGACATTCTGGTTACCGGACGGCACTGGAGCTTCAACCCGGCCTACTACAGCGTCCACCTTGCGGGTCTGCCGCTCGGGGAGTGGGCGTTCTTCCTGACCGTGCCGTTGGCCTGCCTCTTTACGTGGGAGATGGTGAGCGGCGGCGTCGATCCGACTCCCGTGCGCCGACCGGTGGTCGTCTGGGAGGCGACGGGGATCCTCCTGGTCGTCGCCGCGGCGGCGTGGGCGCGCGGCATGGAATACACGGCCGTGGCCTGTGCGGCCCTGGCCGCCGCGCTCGCGCTCGACCTGACCGGCGGCGGCCGCGTGTCGCGGCACCGCCGCTTCGCGGTCTTCGCGGTGGTGGTCCTCGGGTGCACAGCGGTATTCAACGGCTACCTGACCGCTCGGCCGCTCGTGCTTTACGACCCGCGCTACCAGCTCGACGTCCGCCTCGGGACGATCCCCGTCGAGGATTTCATCTACGGGCTCGCGCTCGTGATCGCCAACGTGACGCTGTTCGAGCGCCTCCGCGATCGCATGGGAGCGCCGCGCACGCCGCTCGGCGACTCCGTCTTCCGGCGGATCATCCGCACGCGTCTCGGCGGGTATCGGCAGCAAGTCAACACCCCGAGGGCGGAGGACGCGCTTCGAACATGCGATCCCTGTCGCGTCGCCGTCGTGGGTGGAGGCCTTGCGGGCCTGCGGGCGGCCACGCTGCTCGGCGACCGCGGCTTCACCGTGGGACTGTTCGAGAAAGCCCACCATCTCGGGGGCAAAGTCGGCGCGTGGCCGCATCACCTGAACGACGGCACCACCGTCGAGGTCGAGCACGGGTTCCACGCGTTTTTCCGGCACTACTACAACCTCCGACGTTTCCTGGACGAGGTCGACGCCACGCAGCACCTGCGACCGATCGACGACTACCTCATCCTGACCCGTGGCGGCGAGGCGTTCGGCTTCCGCGACCTTGAGACGGTGCCGCTCCTGAACATTCTCGGCATGCTGGGGACGCCGATGCTGCGGCTACGCGACCTGCTGACGCGGCCGCGCCTCGCGCGCTTGATCGCGCTGCTGCGCTACGACCCCGCGCGCACGTTCGCGCGCTACGATCACATGTCGTTCGACGATCTCGCCGACGAGGCGGATCTCCCACCCGCGTTGCGCGTCGTCTTCTCCTCGTTCGCGCGGGCCTTCTTCGCGACGCCCGATCGGATGTCGGCTGCCGAGGTCATCAAGAGCTTTCACTTCTTCTATCTCTCCCATGACCGCGGTCTGCTCTACGACTGTCTGGCGGACACCTACGGCCGCACGCTGCTCGCGCCGATGCGCGCGCGCCTCGAAGCGGTCGGCGGCACCGTTCGACTCGGGACCGAGATCGGAGCGATCGCGTCCGACGGCGATCGGTTCAGGATCGACGAGGAGGCGTTCGACTATCTCGTGCTGGCTCCGGACGTGGTGGGGGCGCGCTCAATTGCCGCCGCCTCACCGGATCTGCACCGCATCGCGCCGCGCGCGATGGCCAACCTCGCCGCCCTAACGCCCGCACAGCCGTACGCCGTCCTCCGCCTCTGGCTGGACCGGCCCGCGGGCGACGGACTCCCCGGCTTCGTCATCATCGCCAAGGATCGGCTGCTGGATTCGGTAACGTTCCTTCATCGCGTCGAAGCGGCGTCGGCGGCGTGGTCCGCTACCTCCGGCGGCAGCGTGCTCGAGCTGCATTGCTACTCGGTCCCGGACGGCTTTCCCGAGACGGAAATCGCCGCGACGTTGAAGGATGAGCTGTGGGGGTACTTTCCGGAGCTCCGCGGGGTCCGGATGCTCGGCGAGGCGCTGCAGGTCAAGCGCAACTTCACGGCCTTCCACGTAGGGATGCGATCGCGCCGGCCCCGCGTCGAGACCGAACACCCCCGTCTCGTGCTCGCGGGTGATTGGGTCGCTTCGGACGGACCGGCCATGCTGATGGAGGCGGCGGTCACGTCGGGGCTCGAGGCGGCCAATGCGATCCTGCGTCGGGAAGGCGTCCGCGAAGAGCCCGTGTACTCGGTTCCGTGGCGCGGCCTGTTCGCGCGGCGCATGCGCGACG
>JBDSJB010000364.1:0-6264 GCA_039917665.1 Binatia bacterium | reverse complement strand
TGAAGGTGTCGTGCCCGAAGAAGCGATCGACCGTGTCGCTCGCGAGCCCCGCCGCGTTGACGACCCAGTCGGCGTGGACGACCCCGCTCGTCGTGGACAGCACGTGCGTCCCATCGGGTCCCTCGGCCCGGCCCTGCACGGCACTCGCGAGCCGCAGCATCGCGCCGTTCATTACCGCCTCGGTCGCGAACGCGAGCGGCGTCGTGAAGGGGCAAACGATGGCCTCGTCGGGAATGGCGAGCGCGCCGAGCGCGCCCGGACCGAGGTGCGGCTCGAAGCGTCGCAGATCCTCCGGCGTGATTGGCCGGGCCCCGCCGTAGCCGGTCGCGCGCGCATTGTCGGCGATCGCCGGAAGGCGGGCCAGCTGGTCGTCGTCCCAGGCGACCAGGAGCGCGCCCAGGCGCTCGAGTGGAATGCCAGCGGTCGGCCCCCAGGCCGAGAGCAGCGCGTATCCGCGCCGCACGAGTCGCGACTCGAGCGTGCCCGGCTTGGTGTCGAAGCCAGTGTGCAGAATGGCGGTGTTGGCCTTGCTCGTCCCGGCGCCGACGTCGTCACCGGCCTCGAGGATGACGACGTCGAGACGATACTGCATGAGTGCGCGCGCGATCGCGGCGCCGACGACGCCCGCGCCGATGACCGCGACGTCGCAACGGACGAGCGCCTGCGCCGTGCTCACAGCTCGCACGCCGTGTCGGCGGCCCGGCGCCAACGCGCGATGCGCTCCGCGGCTTCGGCTACGTCGATCCGCGGCTCGTAGATCGCCGCGGGTTGCCACGTGCCGAGCGCAGCAGTTGGCGATGACGCCTCGCCTGCGCCGAGTCGTGCGAGGGCCGCCATGCCGAGCGCGGTCGCGTGCGGCGACGGATAGACGGTCACGGGACGCTGCAGTAGATCGGCTTGGGTCTGCAGCAGGACGCGCGAGCGCGTGAGGCCGCCATCGACGCGGAGACCGTCGAGGGGCGCGCCGAGGTCGGCTTCGATGGCCGCCGCGAGCACGGCCACTTGCGCCGCGATGCCCTCGAGCACGGCACGCACGAGCTCGCCGCGTCCCGTCGCGAGGCCGAGTCCCGCGAGCACGCCGCGCGCCGTCGGGCGCCAGAAGGGCGCCGCGAGTCCGGCGAGCGCCGGCACGAAGAGCGCGGAGCCGGCCGACGGCACCGACGCCGCGACGGCATCGAGCTCGTCCGGATCACGCAGGACGCCGAGGCGTTCCAACCATTGGAGCGCCGCCCCCGCCGTGTAGACCTGCCCGTCGAGGCAGTACGTTGTCGCCTCGCCGAGTCGCCACGCGACGCACGCCACCAGGCCCTGCGCGGAACGACGCGCCACCGATCCCGTCGTCGCCAAGACGAACGCGCCTGTCCCGTAGGTGCACTTGGCCGCGCCCACCTCGAGACAGCCTTCGCCGAAAAGCGCGGCTTGTTGATCGACGGCGAGACCCGTGACGGGCACGCGCCCGCCGAACACCGTCGTCTCACCGACCGGCTCCGCGCAGCCGACGATCGCCGGCAACGTCGCGCCGTCGATCTCGAACGCGGCACACGCGTCCGCTGACCACGTGCCACGATCGAGATCGAGGAGCAGCGTCCGCGACGCGGTCGCGGCGTCGGTCACGTACGCTCCCGTCAGACGTTGCACGAGCCACGCGTCGGTCGTGGTGACGACGCCCGCGCGCGTCGCGTGCTCACGGAGCCACGTCATCTTGGGTGCGGCGAAGTACGGGTCGAGCGGCAAGCCGGTCAGCGCCGTCAGCGCGGGCGCGTGAGCGCGGAGGCGCACACACACCGACTCCGCGCGGCGGTCCTGCCACGAGAGCGCACTCGACAGCGGGCGACCGTCGGCGCGATCCCACGCGAGCACCGTCTCGCCTTGATTGGCGAGGCCGACGGCGCCGATCGGCACGCCGGCCGCGGCGACGGCTTCCAAGCCCGCTGTCACGACCGAATGCCAGAGTGCTTCCGGATCCTGCTCGACCCCCCCGTCGCCGACGGCGCGCGGTTGCAGTGCGACCTCCGCCGCCCCGCATACGCTACCGTCCGGCGCCACGACCAGCGCCTTGGTCGCGGAGGTCCCTTGGTCGATGGCGAGGACGTGCACGCTCGGGGATGCATAGAACGCGGCGCCGCGGCCTCGCAATACGGCATTCGCAGCTTTGGCAGCCCGAACGCAAAATGCTGACGGCGAGGTGATCCTCTACTGGGAGCGGACGCGCCTGATGCGCACAGCGCCGATCTCGAAGGAGCTGATTCTCAACTTCGTCGGCGAGCACGTGCTCGGCCTGCCGAAGTCGTACCGAGCCCTACGCTTCGGGCGTTGCGGTTTCCGTCGGCGTCGGGTTGTCGGTCGGCGTCGGCGTCTCCGTCGGCGTCGCGGTTTCCGTCGGCGTCGGCGTTTCCGTGGGCGTCGCCGTTTCCGTGGGCGTCGCCGTTTCGGTCGGCGTCGCGGTTTCTGCGGGCGTCGCCGTCTCGGTCGGGGTCGCCGTCAAGGACGGCGTCGCAGTCGGCGTCGGGGTGCTCGTCGCGAGCGGGGTCGGCGTGACGGTCCGTGTCGGCGTCGGCGTCTTGGTGGGCGTCGGGGTCACGGTCGGCGTCGGCACGACGACATTGCACTCGGCAGGATACGCCCCGACCGCCGGCGCTCCCGCCGCGCTCACACACTCGGCCTTGAAGTCGGTGACACAGGCGAGACAGGTCAGCACATCTGGGAGCGTCGAGATCGAGCCCGCACAGCCCGGCAGGTCGCTCGGCGGATCGACGGCGGGACATTCGTCCACGAAGCCGAAGAGCGACGGTTGCAAGTCGTCGACGGTCCCGCACGTCTTGTCGGCCCCACCGCAAATCGAACAGATCCGGCTGTCGCGCTTGATGGCCGCGCGCTCGATCTTCGCGGCACCGCGATCGTCCGGGCACGGACCGCTGAAGTTGCCCGCGATCACCGCGTCCTCGCACTTGCCGATCACCTTCAGCTTCGCATCGAAGTACTTCGTCGATTCTTTGCCGAGCGTGCGCTGGCACTTGCCGACGGTACGGTCGAAGCTCGGCATCGCCGACCCGTAGTAGAGATTCATCGTCTGATCGACGACGGCGTCGTTGATGCAAATGAGGCAGGTCGCGATGTGGCCGCAATGGGTGATCGTGTTGCTGCAGGCTCCGCTTTCGAAGTTGGGGCAGGCCCCCACGTCCCAGCCGATCGACGCGAGCGAATCGTTGTCGGGGGTGACGCTGCACGTCTGATCGATGCCGCCGCAGCGTCGCGACACCGAGCTTTGCAGCTTGGCTCTGGCGTTCAGGACCTGACTCGAGGTCTTCGCATCCGGACAGGGCCCCGCGCTGTTGCCTCTGAGGATCGCGTCCTCACACTTCTGGAGCGCGCGGATCTTGGCGCGGGTGAACCTGGCGTCGGCGCGCGCGATCTCCCGCTGGCACTGCGTCGGTTCGGCCGCGGCCTGGGTCGCCGCGAGCACCGTCGCAGCGAGGACGGCGACCAGCAGACGCGACGCGAGCCGCCGCCCACGCGCGGGCACGCTGGGGGCAGGCCTAGACCCGCACTGGGATAGGTAGATTCGAATTGTCTTCATCACGGCACTGAGGTGGAACGACGTCCGGGGAATCTAGCGAAGTTGGGACACCTTTCGCCAGCACAATCTTTCAGGTGCTGCACTTTTTCTCCGCGCGTCTGCTACGGCCGACCCGCAGGCACTCGCCTTGACGGTTCCCGTCCTCCGGCCCTATGGTTCGCGCTCTTCCGCGCACCCCTCGCAATCCAGGATCCGTCAGGAGCCGCCGTGCCGCGTCGTATGGGTCGTTTTGCCGCGCTCGCCGCGCTGCTGGCCGCAGTCGTCACGCCCTTCGGCCCCCTGCCCGCAGCCCACGCCCAGGGCGCCGGCCCCGCGAGCCTCCGTCAGCTCACGCGCGACGCCGACGCCGTGGTGCAGGCCCGCATCGCCGGACCGACCACGATGGAGGCCGGCGGACGGGCCTACTCCGTGGTGCAGGCCGAGGTAGTCGGGACGTTCAAAGGGAACGTGTCCCAGGGCGCGCTCGTCTTCGCGAATCCCGGCCCGGTGGCGCCGGCCTTCGCGGCCGGTGACGAGGTCCTGCTCTTCCTTCACAACCTCGAACGCGTGGCGGAGCTGGTGGCGACGCCACTCCAGGGCCGGCTGCGCTACGTGGCGATGCCGAACGGGGGGGAAAAGATCCTGCTCACCGCCAGCACCGCGCCGTACCTGACCGACGCGGTCCGCCGCTATGTCGCGCTCGAAGAGATTCCGGACGCCGAAACCCGGACGGAGGCGCTTCGCCAGCTGACGCTCGGCCTCCTCAAGTCGGGCCAGCCGGTGCTCGTCACCTCGGTGATGCGCGACTTCAAGCCCGGGGGCGATGCGGCCGCGCTCACCCTCGCCGACCTGCCGGCGCTCGTGCCGTTGATCGAGAGTCCGCGTACGCCGGTCGGCAACCGCATCGCGCTCGTCGCCGAGCTCGAACGGCGCGGGCTGATTTTCGGCCCGGCGCGCTGGGTCCGCCTACTGCGGACGTCGACGGGCAGCGATCTCGTGGCCGTCATCCATGCCGTTCAGGAGCACCCGAGCGCCGGCGTGAACGCCCATCTCATCCCGCTCCTCGAGGATCGCGATCTCGCGATCGCCACCGCGGCGGCGACCGCGCTCGGCGTCCCTGGCAACGTCGAAGCCGTCCGCGCGCTCACCGTGTGCTTCGGCCGTGAAGATGCGCAGCTCCGCACGGCCGCGCTCACGAGCCTCGGCCGCATCGGAACGCAGAGCGCCCGCCAGGCCCTCGAGATGGTCGCCGCGAAACATCGCGATCCGGCGCTCCGACGCCGCGCCGAAGTCGAAGCGGTCGTGCTGGCGCGCCGTCACGGCACCACCCTCGCCCCGAGCTTCGGCGCGGGATCGGACGCCGCGGTCGCGGCGGCGCCCAAGCTCCCCGGCCGCGCCCCGGCACGGTAAGCGCGCGGTGCTTTAGCCGCGCAGCCGAACACCAAACGGTCGCGCGGCCCCGCGCTCGCGCGCGGGGCCGCCGTTTCCGCCTTCAGGACCTTAGGGCAGACACGCCGTGCACGCGGCACACGCCTGGAGCGCACCGCACCCGACGGCCGGGAGCTCGCACACTTCCGCCCCCGCGATCACGCCGTCACCACAGACCGCCGTCGGACACGTACAGAGCGCGGCCTGGCAGGTGCCCGGACACGCGTTGTCGTCGGCCGGCGTGCCCGGCGGGGCACCCGGATCGCATTGCTCCGCGGGCGCCTTGTACCCGTCGCCGCAAATCGCCGGCGTGCACGTGCACTCGTTGGTCATGCTCGGGGCGATGCAGGTCTGGCCCGCCCCGCACTGGGCCTGACCCGCGCCGTCGCATTGCTCACCGAAGTCGACGGCGTTGTTCCCGCACACCACATTGCAGACGCACGCCGCGTTGTTGCACGCGCCGGGACAGTTGGCGTCGGCCGCGCCGTCGCATTCCTCGCTCGACTGATTCAGGGCGCCGTCGCCGCAGTACGCGATCGTGAGCGCCTGCGGATATCGGATCGCACCCGGACCCGGGAGCCCCGCCGTGTTGTTCACGGCCGGGCTGGTCGTGCCGGGGATCGGGAAGGTCGACGCCAGCACCAGCGTGTTCGTCCCCGCCACACCGGTCCGCACGATCGGATCCATGAAGCAGCGCCGCACCTCGGTAGTGCAGGGACCGGTGCCGATGCAATCCGCGTCCTGCGTGCACGTGATCTGGTGGGCCTGCGCACAGGTGCGATCGACCGGGCCGAGCACGCAGCGCCCCTCGTCCGCGCCGGCGAGCCCCGGATCGAGCGTGTTGTCGTGACGGCAGAGCGGCTGACAGGGATGCGGTCCGATGCCGCCCGGACAATCACCGTCGACGCTGCACTCCAGGCTGTCGTTGCTGCCGCCATTGCAGCCCTTCAAGCAGGCGCTCGGTTGGGTTTCCCCCGCAATCCAGCAGCCGTACTGCGTGAAGCCGCTGCCGGTGCACGGCGTGTTCGACGGGAAGGTCCGGGTCGCGGTGGTGGCGGGGGCGAAGGAGATGTTGAGGCCGCCACCCGAGACGTTCGGGCCCGTCGGCTGACAATCGTTGGAGGTGGCCCCGAACGGGCCGAGGCCGCCGACGGTGCAGCTCGTGAGCGGGTTGTTGCTGCACGTCCCGGTGTCGCCACACTGACACGGCGGCGTCGCGCAGTTGCACGTCGGGCACGGCACGTTGGAATCGGTCGCGAGCGTCACGAGCGAGTTCAGCG
>JBDSJB010000363.1:0-4076 GCA_039917665.1 Binatia bacterium | reverse complement strand
GCGCCGCCGAGCAGGCCGAGGATGCTGACGAGAATGGATCCGCGAAAATATTTCATGGGAGACGGCGCCGCTGCTTCGGCACCGTGGAACGCTCTGGCGTTACGCGACCAGCCAGCTGGCGACGATCACGAGCCCACCACTGCCGAGACCCCACAGCAGGTCCTTCTGGGTGTTCATCTCAGGACCCTTCGTCTTCTCCGTCGCGGCTGCTCCAACGAAAAAGAAGAGAGAGAGCACACCGATCGCAATGCGGACCTGCGGCACTGTTTCGCCACCGTTACGAGCGGCCGTGGCCGCCTGCGAAATGCCGAAGACGACGTAGAAGCCGACTGCGATGGCGACGATGCGAAGGACGCGGACGAAGTTCATCGTCGTCGCCCGTCGCATCGTCGCCAGGCGCAGATCACTCCTCGCTCACCTTGGCCGACTTGGCAATCTTCAGAAGCTCGATGGCTTCCTGGTCACCGGAATCCGCGCGCGCCTGCCAGCGTTTGTGCCGCCAGGGTTTCGCGACGTACTCGTCGAGCCCGATGACCAGCAAGCTGAACCCGAAGACGATGGCGATTGAATTGTAGAGACCGAGTACCATGACGTCCCCCTATGCCTGCCGAGCGGTAGCAAGCGCCGCCCTCGGAGCCTTGGTGTTCGCTTCCTTGGTAATGAACTTTGGCTTGAAGACTGCCACCAAGACAGGCAGCAGCGTCTGCGACCCGACGTAGCTGATGGCCATCCAGATGGCGAGCAGCAGACCCATCTCGGCGTTGAACCGGATGTTCGAGGTGATCCAGAAGGCGGTGCTGACGATCATCGTGACTGCAGTGAACGTCACGGCCTTGCCGGAGGTCACCAGGGCCTCGCGAACGGATGCGTCGAGATCACCCCTCACCTGAATTTCTTCGATGATCCGGCTGATGATGTAGAGCCCGTAGTCGACGCCGAAGCCGACGCCGACTGTCACCAACGGCAACGTATGGACGTTCACGCCGATGTTGTTCACCGCCATGTACGCGTTCACCAAGATGTTCGACGCAATGAGGGGCCCGAGAATGTAGAGGCCGCAGACGAACGAACGGTAGGTGAAGAGCAGGATCACCCAGATCGTGAAGAAGCCGAGGAAGTTCATCAGCAGATCGTTGCGGACGAGCTCTTCGTTGGCGGCCGCCAGCACGCCGATGAGACCACCGGCGAGCTTGAAAGCGGCCTTCTCCATCGGATTTTCCGCGATGAAGGTCCTACAGCGCGCGATGATGCGGCGGATGTTGTCGCCCTGGTGGTTCTTGGCGAAGAACGTGACGTGCGCCGTCGTATAGCTGGGATCCACGTATTTGGCCGTCTCGGTCGGCGGCGAACCCGAGAAGAAAATGAAGAAGAGCCCACCGATGTCCGTCCAACTGTCCGGGATGACGGCCCATTTCGGCTCGAGCTCGTGAAAAACGCGGTTGACGGCCCGGATGATGTCGGCGAGCGAGAAGCTATAGCCGATGTCGGGGTCGCGCTCGAGATTGCGTTGGAACTTCTCCATGGTCCGCAACACCTGCGGATCCTTCATTGCGTCCTTATCGAAACCCTCGCTGACCACGATGAGCGGCTCGACGCCGCCGAAGCGCTCCTGAATCGCCGTGTGCGACTCGTTGTACGGAGACTTATCGAAGAGCAGCGGTGACGCGGACGTCGGATCGCCGATGGTGAGGCCCCGCATGAAGAAGACGCCGACCAGTGTCAGCAGCGCCCAGCCAACGAGCGTTACGGTCTTCCCCGCGGGAGACAGCAGGACGTTCGTGAAGCGCTCGATCCACTTGCGGAACGCACCGCGCTCGCGCAGCACGACGAGCTCGGGCTCCGGCGGCTTCAAATAGTAGTACACGATCGGGTTCAGCAGCATCTCGGAGATCGTAATGGCGAGAATCCACCAAGACGCCGTGATCGCGAGCTTCTGCAACATCACGACCGGCACGAGGATGATCACGAGCACGCCAAAGGCGTCCGTCGTAATGCCGGAGAAGGTCGGAACGAAGAGCTCGGCGAACGAGGCGACGATGGCGCGGCGCTTGTGCCAACCGCACTTCTCGAACTCCTCGTAGTAGCGATCGTGCATCTGAATGGCGTGGCTCACTGCTCGAGCCGTGATGAGGAACGGCATCACGAGCATGAGGGGATCGAGCGCGAGACCAATCAGATGAATGAAGCCGAGACCCCAGAACGCGGCGATGATACCCGTCAGAGTAGGACGGAGCGCACCGCGCCAGTCGTGGAAGTACATCCAGCGCAGGACCCACTCGATGCAGTAGGTGATCACCAGGATGAAGAACACATCGCCGGCGTATTGGTAGACCCAGCCGTAGAGACGCGGCTCACCCGCGGCGTAGATCTGAATGTTGGGACCTTCGAACGGGTTGATGACCTTGTTGTTGACGTCCTCGAAGATGCGCTTGTAGTCGAGGCGGCCCTCGATGAAGTTGGCGCGGACGAGCGCGGCCTTGTCATCGAGGGAAACGATCAAGCCGTAGACGTTCTCGGCGTTGTGGACGATGCGCCGGATCTCGTCGACTTCGTCCTGGCCCTGCGGGGCCCGCAACATGACCGGCTCGGCGCGTAGCGTCCCGCCGGCGGCCACCTTCAGGTGGCGCACGGTGCGGTGGCCGATGGACTCGATCTGGTTGTGGTTCACACCGTAGACCGTGTCCATGCCCTCGGTCATCTTGAAGATGTTGGTGAGGTGCTCCTTGGTGAAGATGGTGCCCTCGTCGACCGAGTACATGACGACGATGTTGTTGGCGCCGCCGAACGTCCCCGAGTACTTGTTGTGGACCTTCACGAACTCGTGCGTCTGCGGCAAGAGATCGCCGAAGCTCGTCACCAGCTGCAACTGGAAGCTCCAGTACGCGAACAAGCCGGTGATGAGGAGCACGAGCACCATCACTGGATTGCGCCACTCGATGAGCTGGTCGCCAAGCCAGTAGAGCGCGCGCTTATCCTCTGGAACTTCGTAATCGAGAGCCATCGAATCCCCCTAGCGTTCGACCGTTGCCGGCAAGGCGCGCGCGTCGTTAAGACCGGCGCGTGGATGGAGAAATAGTGGAGTTTTCTCGGTTTTCTGCAGGCTGGCGGCTTCTAACGCCATCCATTTTGAGTGTCAAGGCTTTGACCCCTCGTGGACGGGTGCGACGCTCGACGCGTCACGGTGACGGGTGACGTCGCGCCTCCGAGAGCCGTGAGGTCCGCGATGACGAGGCGCGTTAGTTGCGCGGGCGAGGTGTATGCGGCGGCGCGCGACGTCCGTGGTCACGCGCGCGGCAGTCCGAGTCCGCGCTGCGCGACGATGTTGCGCAAGATCTCGACGGTTCCACCGCGAATGGTGAGCCCCGGCGCGTTGACGATGGCGCGCGCGACGCGACCGCGGAGCGGAACGTCGGCGTCGTGTGCGTCGGTCGTGAGGATCGCATACGGACCGAGCACCTCGCCCGCGAAACGCGCCAAGCGTTGCTCGAGCTCCGTACCGTAGAGTTTCGCGAGCGCGGTATCCGCGGTCGGCGTCACACCCTCCGAGAGCTGCCACGCGATGCGATAGATCAGCTGACGGCCGACCGCGATGTCGCCGTGGAAGCGCGCGAGCTGTTGGCGAAGATACGGCTCGGCGCCCCGCCCGCTCGCCCGCACGTACGCCTCGATGTCGGCGAGCAACGGCGCGTAGCTCAGCAAGCGCTCCATGCCGGCACGCTCGTAATCGAGCTGCGATGCGATCTGAAACCACCCGCGGTTCTGCTCGCCGATCAGCCATCGCTTCGAAACCCGCACGCCCTCGAAGAACACCTCGTTGAAATGGTGCTCACCGGTCATGTCGACGAGCGGGCGCACCGTGATGCCGGGCGTCCGCATGTCGACCAGGAGCTCACTGACGCCGCGATGGCGAGGCGCGTCGGGGTCGGTACGCGCAACGAGATAACAATAGTCGGCGTGGTGCGCGAAGCTGGTCCACACCTTCTGACCGTCGACGACGAAGCTGTCGCCATCGTCGACGGCGCGGGTCGTCAGCGCCGCGAGGTCGGAGCCCGCCCCCGGCTCGCTCATGCCGAGGC
>JBDSJB010000362.1:0-5654 GCA_039917665.1 Binatia bacterium | reverse complement strand
CCCGCTCTGGCTGGCATTCGGGGAGGCGCTGCGGTGGTACGTCCCGTTCGTCGTGAGCCCGCCGCCGGCGCAGCCCGGACAGATTGCGACGGATTGGTCACAGATTGGGATCGACTCCGCGCGCCCTCCGTCCCCCGAGCTCCCCGAGCAGGCCGACTCGTTTCACTTCCTGCTGCCGATCGTGCCGGCGGGCTCGAGCAGTGCGTTCAGAATCCGCGTGAGGAGCCCGCTCTCCCTCGAGGGGGGCGAGGCTCCTGGGGCTCCTGGGGCTGTCATCAACGTCGCGACGAACTGGGGCGACCCGTACTTCCAACCGGATCTCTCGGCGGAGGTCGTCGCCTTCTATGTGTCGCAGGCGAAGGACTACGCGGTCAGGGCGCACGGCACGACCACATTCCCGGCCGACGCGGCGATCGAAGCCTACGTCCGGACGCAGCTCGCAGCCGTCGTCGCGGAGGGACGGGTCGCGGCCGTCGGGAACGAGAGTGAAAGTCTCCCCATCTATAGCCAGGCCCAGCTCATCGTCGACACGGGCCAGTTCATCGCCGGCGAGAGCGCAACGGCCTCGGCGACGTCCGGTGTCCGCGGGTGGCTCGCGCGCATCGTCGCGGAGCTCGTCGGCGGCTCGGCGGAGGCCTATCGCGTCCCACCCGGCGACGACCCCTGCGCGGGCTATACCCAGCCCCTCGCCAAGATCGCCTGCGAATCGGAGATCGATCCCTGCCGGCACGGCTGCCCCGACGACGATGATGCGCCGAAGATCCCGCCGGTCGTACCGTGTGTGGGGTCGATCAAGGTTGTCCTCAATCTCCTGGGGGTGCCGTGCGTACCCCCGACACCCGTTGAGCCCAAACCCGCCCCCCGACCCACACCCCAACCGGTGCCGTTCAAAGCCCCGCTCGACCCGAACTACAAGGCCGGGCCGGGCGGACCGGGTGGTTTCATCGATGGCGTGACGCCGCTCAGCTACACGGTCACCTACGAGAACATCAAAACCGCGACGGGCGACGCGTTCGAGGTGCTGGTCACCGACCAGCTGGATGTGGCGAAGTACGACCTCGACACGTTCAGCCTCGGGCCGATCTCGTTCGCCGACAAATTCGTGCCCGTGCCGCCGGGTCTGAAAAGCTTCTCGACCGAGGTCGACCTCCGCCCCGGCGTGAACATCCTGGTCGGGGTCGATGCCGCTCTCGACACCGCGACCGGCCTCCTCACCTGGAAGTTCACGACGCTCGACCCGGCGACGCACGAGTTCCCTGAGGACCCGGAAGACGGCTTCCTGCCGCCAAACGTGACGTCGCCCGAAGGTGAGGGCGAGATGCTGTTCACCGTGAGCCTGAAGCCGGGCTCCGCCCTCGGGACGACGGTCTGCAACGACGCGAGCATCGTCTTCGACTTCAATCCGCCGATCGTGACGAACGAGTTCTGCAACACGATCGGGTCGCCCGATGACTGCGAGAACTGCATCGACGACGACGGCGATGGAAGCATCGACCGCGTCGACCCCGACTGCGCCGAGCCAGCCAACGGCGCGGGGGTCGGCGTCGATACGGCGGCCGCGAAAGCGCTCGACAAGTGCGCGGCGACGATTCGGAAGGCGGGCGCCAAGCTGACAAGCAATCGTTTGAAGCAGCTCGGGGCCTGCGAAAAGGCGGTCGCCGACTGCGTGCAGCTGAAGCCGGGCGATGCGCCGTGTCTCGAGAAGGCGCGGGCCAAGTGTACGAAGGCGCGCGGGGGCCTCGCGGCCGCCGAGGCGAAGGTGACGGCCGTGATCACGAAGGCGTGCAGCGAGCCAACGGTGACGGCGGCGAATCTGCTCGCGGACGTCGGCCTCGGGTTCGACGACGAGGCGGACGCGTGCGGGCTGCGCGGCGTCGCGACCGTCGCGACGATCGCGGACGTCGCGGAGTGCGTGCGGCGCCAGCATGTCTGTGCGGCCGGGAGCGTGTTCGGTGCCGCCGCGCCACGGGCACTCGAGCTGCTCGTGCAGGGCGGCTTCGATCCCGAGACTGATCTGACCTGTGTCGCCGCCGGGACGAACGGGGGTGGGGCCGCGATCGCCGCCGAAAAGCGCAAGGCCATCCGCAAGTGCGACGCCGCCCTCCAGAAAGCGACGGTGCAGCTGCTCGCCGGTCGCGTGAAGGCCGGTGATGCCTGCAGCGGCGCGCTCTTCAGCTGCGTGCAGACGAAACCGGGCGACGCGTGCCGCACGAAGGCCGGCGCCACGTGCACCAAAGCGTTCGGCGGGTTGGCGAAGCTCGAGGCGAAGTTCACGTCGGCGATCGCGAAAGCGTGCGGCGCGGCGCCGCTCGTGCCGGCCGATTTGCTCGCCAACGAGGGGCTGGGGGCGGGCGGGTCCGCCGAGACGTGCGCCAAGCTCGGCGTCGCGAGCCTCGCCACCGTGGCCGACGTCACGTCGTGCCTCGAGCGCCAAGTCACCTGCCGCGCGAATCATTTGCTGGACACGACGACCCCGCGTCACCGGGAACTGTTCGAGGGCGTCGGCGCGGCGCTTCCGTAGGCCGCTTCCAATGGCTGGAAGGTCTGATGTCTCCGAAACCATCCTCGGCGTCCTGTTCGCCATCGTCGCCTGGGCGTTCGTTCCGGCGCGACCCGTGGAGGCTGGCGTGCGCGAAGCTCGGGGTCGCGAATTTCCAAACGGTAGACGACGTCACGACGTGTCTCGCAAAGCAGATCACGTGTAGCGCGGAGCACCTGCTCGGGAACGAGACGCCGCGGCTCGGGGAGCTCCTCGGGCTCGGCGGCGTCGCGCTATTCTGATCGAAAAGGAAGAGAGCCATGATGCGACAACCATTCCTCGGCATCCTGCTGGCCATCGTCGTCTGCACGGCCGCTCAACCAATTCACGCCGCGACCATCGCGGTCACGACGACCGTCGACGAGCTCACCACCAACGGCAACTGCTCGCTCCGTGAAGCGGTGCGCGCCGCCAACACCAACGTCGCCGTCGACGCCTGCCCGGCGGGCCAGAACGACCAGACGGACACGATCACGGTGCCGGCGGGCACGTACACGCTGGCCCTCGCCGGCGTGGACAACGACGCGAGCGCCGGTGATCTCGATCTGCTGAACAACGCCGCCGTCGACGATCTCGTCATCAGCGGTGCCGGCGCGGCGACGACCATCGTCCAGGCGTGCACCGTCGATCAGCAAGCCGCGGACTGCCCGGCGGGCCAAGGCGTCGTCGAGCGCGTGTTCCACGTCATCGATGGGAGCGTCGCGATCAGTGGCGTCACCGTTCGGCACGGCCGCGCGCCTGTCTTCGGGAGTCGGCACTCGGGACACGGCATCTACATCCAGAAGATCAACGGCATTGCGCCGCCGGTCCTCGCGCTCACCGACGCCGTCGTCACGAAGAACGGTCGTAGCAATGAGGCGCAGGAATCCAATGGCGGCGGGATCGCGAACGAGGACGGCACGCTCACCCTGACGCGGATGATCGTCACCGACAACATCGCCGGCGGTGGCGATGGCGGTGGCATCTACAACCGCAAGCTCCTGGGCGGCGAACCGATCCTGACGATGACCGACAGTACCGTGAGCGGCAACGAAGCGGCCGGTCACGGTGGCGGCATCGCGAATAAAGATTTCGGCACGGCCACGCTCACCGGCTGCACCATCAGCGACAACGAGACGGCCTTCGGCGGTGGCGGCGGCTTCTACAACGGGTTCAACAGCGCCACTGCAACGCTGACCAACTGCACCGTGAGCGGGAATCGATCGAACGGCAGCTTCGGCGGCGGGATTTACAACACCGGCGGCACGATGAGCCTCCGCAGCACCACGGTGACGCTGAACCGGCTCGGCCAGGGACAAGGCGCCGGCGGGATCAACACCATCAGCAGCCCCGTCGTCCTGCGCAACTCGATCGTGGCCGGGAACATCCACGAGCTGAACCCGGCCTCCGTTCAGTATTCACCCGACTGCGACGCCGGTGGTCATCTGGCGGTCTCTTCTGAAGGGCACAACCTCGTCGGGGATGGGTTCCAGTGCCTGGGCCTCGTAGACGGTACGAACGGCGACCGGATCGGGACAACCGGTTTCGTGATCGACGCCAAGCTCGGTCCGCTCGCCGACAATGGCGGTCCGACCCTGACGCACGGATGGCTGTCGGGTAGCCCGGCGATTGACGCGGCCGACCCCGCGCCGCCGGGGAGCGGCGGGACGGCGTGCCCGACGACGGATCAGCGCGGTGAGACGCGGCCGAGCGGCGCCGCGTGCGACGTGGGTTCTTTCGAGGGTAGCGGCGGCGGCGCGATCGCGGCGTTCTCCGTGCAGCCGGCGTCCGGCGGCA
Source organism: Binatia bacterium (assembly GCA_039917665.1). Classification (GTDB taxonomy): domain Bacteria; phylum Desulfobacterota; class Binatia; order UTPRO1; family UTPRO1; genus UTPRO1. The sequence goes on along the minus strand of JBDSJB010000362.1, from coordinate 1,339 downwards.
CGGCCGGGACGGTGCAGTTGCGCGTCTTCGGCGACGGCTTCGTCACCGGTGCCGTGGTGAGGCTCGTGCGCGCGGGCTTCGCCGACGTGGTCGGCGTGGATACGAGTATCCGCGGAACTGTGGTCACCATCTCGCTCGATCTGCACGACGTCGCGCCGGGGGCCTGGAGTGTGGAGGTGAAGAACCCGGATGCCTCGGTCGCGACCCTCACCGACGCATTCACGGTCGTGGCGGGTGGCGAACCGGACGTCTGGGTCGAGCTCGTGACCCCGAGGGGTTTCCAAGGCGACCGTGTACAGTCGATTCACGTGCTCGTGGGTAACCGCGGCAGCGTCGATGCCTACGGCGTCCCGCTCTGGGTGGCATTCGGGGAGGCGCTGCGGTTCTTCATCCCGTTCGTCGTGAGCCCGCCGCCGGCGCAGCCCGGACAAATTGCGACGGACTGGTCCTCCATCGCGATCGACCGCGGGCGCCCTCCGTCCCCCGCGATCCCCGAGCAGGCCGACTCGTTTCACTTCCTGCTGCCGATCGTGCCGGCGGGCTCGAGCAGTGCGTTCAAAATCCGCGTGAAGAGTCCGCCCTTTGCTCCTGGGGCTCCGGAGTCCATCAACGTCGCGACGAACTGGGGCGACCCGTACTTCCAACCGGATCTCAGGGCGGAGGTCGTTGCCTTCTATGTGTCGCAGGCGAAGGACTACGCGGTCAGGGCGCACGGTACGACCACGTTCCCGGCCGACGCAGCGATCGAAGCCTACGTCCGGACGCAGCTCGCCGCGGTCATCGCGGAGGGGCGGGTCGCGGCCGTCGGGAACGAGACCGGAGATCTCCCCATCTACAGCCAGGCCCAGCTCATCATCGACACGGGCCAGTTCCTCGCAGGCGAAAGCGCAACGGCCTCGGCGACATCCGCTGATCGTGGGTGGCTCGCGCGCATCGTCGCGGAGCTCGTCGGCGGCTCGGCCGAGGCCCGTTTCGTCGGCCCCCTCCCCGACCCCTGCGCGGGGTTGAACTTCGCCCCCGACCGATTTTCCTGCGAACAGGAGATCGATCCCTGCCGGCACGGTTGTGGCGACGACGATGCGCCGAGCATCCCGCCGACCGTACCGTGTGAGGGGGCGATCAAGGTTGTCCTCGATCTCCTGGGGGCCCCGTGCAAACCCACGGAACCCGTTCCGCCCAAACCCCAACCCAGACCCACACCCATAGCGGTGCCGTTCCAAAGCTCGCACGATCCGAACGACAAGGCCGGGCCGGGCGGACCGGGTGGTTTCATCGATGGCGTGACGTCGCTCAGCTACACGGTCACCTACGAGAACATCGCGACCGCGTCGGGCGACGC
>JBDSJB010000361.1:0-11032 GCA_039917665.1 Binatia bacterium | reverse complement strand
CGCCGCTCGCGAGAAACCAGGACATACGACGCTCGGCGGCGGCGGTCGCGAGCGCTTGGTTGAAACAGTGGGCCTCTTCGAGCAAGCCGTCACGCGGCGACGGCTCCGCGGCGGCAACGGCGGCTTTGGCGAGTGCGATCGCCTCGGCCGGAAACGACGCGATCCGAAACGCCAGGCGCTCGACGAACGGCCCGATCTCGTCCGGTGGCAGCGCGCGGTTGACCCAGCCGTAACGCTCGGCGAGGTCGGCCGGGAAATCGTCGCAGCCGAGAATCGCTTCGAGCGCGCGACCGCGACCCATGACCCGCGGTAAGCGCTGCGTACCGCTGCCGCCCGGGATGATCCCGAGGGCGACCTCGGGCTGCGCGAGGATCGCACGTCCGAGCGCCGCGAAGCGCATGTCGAGCGAGAGCACGAGCTCGCTGCCGCCCCCGCGCGTGCGGCCTTCGATCTTCGCGATCGTTGCTTTCGGCATGGTCCGAAAGCGATCGACCATGGCGTGGAAGAGCCCGAGCTCGGTCGCCTTCGGCGGAACGTCGCGTGGAAGCTGCCGGATCAGGGCGACGTCGGCATGCGCGATGAAGAAGTCGGGATTGGCGCTGTCGAAGACGACGACGCGAATCGCCGTGTCGTCGGCGAGCTCGCGACCAACCCGATCCATCTCTTGAATGAGCGCCAGATCGAAGAGGTTGATCGGCGGATGGTCGATCGTGACGAACGCGACGCCGCGTTCGCAGCGGATACGGAGACACTCGTAACCCTCGTACGCCATGGCCGGCCTTCTCGCATTCCAATCCCGAGGAGTCCACATGACGGACCCGATCGCGGATCGCATTCCTGGCGTGCCACGAGGCCGTCACGTGGGTTGACTCGACGCCGGAGCCGCGTACGCTGCGAACCGTGACGCGGATGATGCATCGCCTGCTTTTCGGGCTCGCCGTGATGGTCTCGTTGAGCGCCGGAGTGTGGGCGCTCGGCGTGCCGTCGGCCAGCCCCGACCAGCGCTCGCATGCCGCCGCCACCGACGTCCTGGCCGTCGCGCACCACACCGACGGGTCCAGCGCGACGCTGCGATCACGGACGCCGGTCGCAGGCTCGGCGCTCGTCCAGCGCACCTGGGCGCAGGGTTCCGTGGCCGCCGCCCATACGCGCGACGGCTGGACCGTCGCGTCGCACCGACACGCACCGCTCTACGCGCTGCTGAACGTCTACCGCCTCTAAGCAGCTCCTCTCCCCTCGCCTACCCGAGACACGGGACGCGCCGCCGAAGGGCCGCGCTTCCAGGAGGAGCTTCTTCATGAAGGACTGGAACGCCTACGCGACGTCCCCTGCGGACACCCTGACGATCCTCACGAACGTCATCTGGCTCATCGAGCAATTGGACGGCAAAGGACTCGCCGAGATCGGGGATCTCCCCATTCTCGAGCTCGCCAAACACGTCTCGGTCACGATCCGGAAGGCGGCATGACGTTCACCAAGAGCGTCATCTGGGGGATCATCGGACTGATCCTGCTCTCGATCATCGGGATCGACCTCATGGACGCGCTGAAACCCTGAGGGAGGACGCGCGCCCCCAAGCCCGTTAAACTGAGGTCATGCACGACGTGCACGAGTTCCTACGCTCGCTGACGATCGTGCTCAGCATGGCCGCGGTCACATCCGTCGTCTTTCAGCGACTCCGCCAGCCCGTGGTGCTCGGCTACATCGTCGCCGGGCTGATCGTCGGGCCGCACGTCCCGGTCCCGCTCGTCGTGGATCGCGACGTCGTCCACGCGCTGTCCGAGCTCGGCGTCATCCTGCTGATGTTCTCCCTCGGCCTCGAGTTCAGCCTCGGCAAGCTGGCGCGGGTCGGGCCGACGGCGGGCGTCACCGCCGTCATCCAGTCGGGTCTGATGACGTGGCTCGGATTCCTGGTCGGACGCGCCTTCGGGTGGACCCCGCTCGAAAGCGTCTTCATGGGGGCGGCGATCGCCATCTCCAGCACCACCATCATCGCGAAGGTCTTCGACGAGCAGAGGATCGGGGGCCGCCAACGCGAGCTCGTCGTCGGCATCCTGCTGATCGAGGATCTCATCGCCATCGTGTTCATGGCGGCATTGACCGCCCTGGCAACCGGCGCGGGGCTTTCCGCAACGGCGCTCGCCGCCACCGTCGGCAAGCTGTCCGCCTTTCTGGTCGCGCTCTTGGTGGTCGGCATGGTGACCGTGCCGCGCCTCGTCCACGTCGTCATGCGGCTCGAGCGCGACGAGACGACCCTCGTCGCCAGTATCGGCCTCTGCTTCCTCACCGCGTACGTCGCCCAGCTCTGCGGCTACTCGGTCGCGCTCGGCGCGTTCCTCGCCGGCTCGCTCATCGCGGAGTCGGGCCGCGGCGACGCGATCGAGCATCTGATCCGCCCTGTCCGCAACGTCTTCGCCGCGATCTTCTTCGTGTCGGTCGGGTTGCTCATCGATCCGGCGCTCGTGCTCGAGCATTGGGGCGCCGTCGTGGTGCTGACGGTCGTCGTCATCGTCGGGAAGATCGTCGGCGTCACCGTCGGCGCGTTTCTCACCGGCAGCAGCACGCGGACGGCGATCCAGGCGGGCATGAGCCTCGCGCAGATCGGCGAGTTCTCGTTCATCATCGCCGGCCTCGGCCTCAGCCTCGGGGCCACGCGCGAGTTCATCTATCCCGTGGCGGTCGCCGTTTCGGCGATCACGACCCTCACGACCCCATGGCTGATCCGGGCCGCCGAGCCGACGGCCGACTTCGTGGACCGCAAGCTGCCGCACCCGCTCCAGACCTTCACCACGTTCTACGGCGCTTGGCTCGAGCGTATGCGCGAGGCGTCGGCGACGCGCCAGACGAGCGGAGTCCGGCGCGCGCTCAATCTCATCGTGCTCGATGCCTTGCTTCTGAGCGGGCTCATCGTCGCGACGGCCGTCTTCGCCGACCGCGGCGCCGCCGCCCTCGTGCAATCGCTCGGGCTCGAACCGGTGACGGCCGGGCTCATCGTGGTGGGGGCGGCGATTGCCGCGTCGCTGCCCTTTCTGGTCGGTATCGGGCGCCTCTCACGCCGGCTCGGCGGGGCGCTCGCCGAGGCAGCGCTTCCGCGCAAAGCCGGCACGACGCTCGACCTCGACGCCTCGCCGCGGCGCGCGCTCATCCTGACGCTACAGCTCGGGGTCGCGCTCGCGACCGGCGTCGTGGTCGTCGCCGTCACGCAGCCGTTCCTCCCGAGTTACCCCGGTCCGGTGCTGCTCTTCCTCTTGGTGGTCGCCTTCTCGATCGCGCTCTGGCAGAGCGCGAACGATCTGCAAGGACACGTCCGCGCCGGCTCGCAAGCGATCGTCGAGGTGTTGGCTGGCTACGCGCACCAGGCCGGGTCCGACGGCGCGAGCAGCCCCTCGCTGGCCGGCGTGCACGGCATGCTGGTCGGTCTCGGCGAGCCCGTCGCCATCCAGCTCGACGTCGGCAGCCCGAGCGTCGGCAAGAGCCTCGCCGGGCTGAACCTCCGCGGCCGCACCGGCGCTACCGTCCTCGCGATCATTCGAGCGGGGAAGTCGGTCGTCCCCTCGGCCGATCAGCGCCTGGAGCACGGGGACGTCCTGGCCGTCGCCGGCACCCACGACGCGATCGACGCCGCCACCGCCATGCTCCGCGGCGCGACTGCAACGGAATCAGTGCCCTAAATCTCGTAGTAGAGGGCGCGCGTCAGCGGTGGACCCGACCGGCGCGGGCACGTCGCGCAGAAATCCGTCAGATGGTCGTACGCATGCCGGATCGCGAGCACCGTGCTCGTCTGCCGCACCGGCTGCTCGAGGAAGAGATTCTCCTTGCCGAGCTTCTCCGCGAGGCCGCAATTCGTGAGGCACGCCATCATGCCGGGGCGGATGCCGCAGAGGATCACCTCGATGCCCCGCCCCCGGATGCGGTCGACCATGTGCTCGAGCGTCGCCATGCCGACGGCGTCGGGATTCCGCGCGCGCTTCAGCCGCAACACGACGGCCTGGGTGTCCGGGCCGATGCGATCCTCGATCGAGTCGAGATGGTGCTCCAGGCTCGAGCCCGAGCCGAAGTACATCTCGCCTTCGAGCCCGAAGATCAGCATGCGGCTACAGGCTTGGTCGCCGCGCTGCCGCTCGTGGACGGTGCGCTCGGTCGTCACGACGAACTCGGCGAGTTGCATGTGACCGATCCGCGGCACGGCCAGCAGGAACGACATGAACACGCCGATCAAGACGCAGAACTCGATCGAGATCGCGACCGCCGAGATGGCGGTGACGGCGACGATCACCGCGTCGAAGCGCGACGTGCGCACGTGGTAGCGGAGGTCGTGCAGATTCACCATGCGCGCGGCGGTCAACATCAACAGACCGGCGAGCGCCGAGCGTGGGATGAACCGCGCATACGGCGCGAACACCAGCATGATGAGCGCGACGGCGAGCGCCGACACCACGCCTGACCATTGCGTCCGCGCCCCCGCCTGCTGATTGATCGCCGAGCGCGTGAGGGACCCCGACCCCGGCATGCATTGGAAGAAGCTGCCGGTAAAGTTCGCGAGCCCCTCGCTCAAGCATTGCTGATTGAGGTCGAGCCGCTGGCCCGTGACCGCGGCGATGGCCTTGGCCATGGCGATCGCCTCGAGCAACCCGAGGAGCGCAATCGCGAGCGCGCTCTCGGCGAGCTGCGGCACGAACGACGAGCCGAAATTCGGGAGCCGGAACGACGGCAGCGACGCGGGGATGTCTCCGACGACAGCGACACCCTGGGCGCCGAGATCGAACTGCGCGGTGACGACCGCCATCGCGGTGACGACGATCAGGAACTCGGGCAGGAGCTTCCAGTCGAGACGCGCCTTCACCCAGCGCAGCAACAGCACCAACAGAATCGACGCGAGTCCGATCGTGAACGTCGTGCTCTGGATCGCCCCGCCTTCGGTCAACGTCCGCCAGAAGCGGACGAGGAAATGGCTGTGCACGTCGCCGACGGCTTTCAGCCCGAGCAGATTCTTCATCTGATCGAGCACGAGCAGCACGCTCGCCCCCGCGGTGAATCCGACGATGACCGAGTGGGAGATATAGCGGGTGAGGTCGCCGAGGCGGAGCAGGCTGATGACGAGCTGGATCGAGCCGACGAAGAAGGCGACGAGAACGGCGGCCTGGACGCGCTCGTCGGTGCTGACCGATCCGATGGCGCTGAGCAGCGCGATCGAGATGGCGTTCGTCGGGCCGTTGATGAGCTGGCGCGAGGAGTCGAGCAACGCGCCGACGGTCGTCATGACGATCGCGGTGTAGAGCCCGTACTCCGCCGGCAGCCCGGCGATCATCGCGTACGCCATCGCCTGCGGCACGGCGACGGCAGCCACCGACAGACCGGCAACCACGTCGACCCGCAGGTCCAGCCACCCATAGGTGCGGAGCGAGTCCAACGCGGGGACCCGTCGCAGAAGCATCGAACGGAGGGGGGATGTCGTTGCCGTCAACGGGTCTCGAGTCCGCGCGGGGTGCTAGCAGATTCGGCCGGGCGAGCGAAAGCAGGTCGCCAAGCGAAGGACGAGGATAACGAGGTCGCGTGGTGCGGGCGACCCCAAAACCTCAGTAGCCTTCCGCTGGGACCGGATCGGAGGCCGGGATGTCCTCGTCTTGAATGCGTGTTGTGTCGTCCTGCGCCCGGACATCCGGCTCCCGTTCCGGCGCCGGCTTCGGGCTCGCGGCGCGACGCGGGGCACCCTCACCCGGCTTGATCGTGAACCGTCCGAAGGCGAACCCGACGTCGACGCCGTTGCCAGAGCCCGAGAGCGCGAGCGAGATGGAGCCCTTGGTGACGATCTGGGCGTGCGCCGACGGTCCCATGCCGGCGTGGGCCTCGGCCGTCGCGTAGTCGCCGTACACCTCGTCGATGCTCGTCAGCAGCGAGAAGTTTCCGTTGCCGTCGACGATCTTGGAGGCGCCGAGCGAGATCCCAGCGCCCTTCGTTTCGAGGACGACGTTGGCGCGCTGCCCGTTGTCGCAGTCGATCACGCCGCGCCCGTGCCCTTCCTTGTAGAACACCGACCAACTCTCCAGATCGAAGGTGAGATCGCACCTGGTGAGCGCAAGCGCCGGAGACGCCGTCACCAACCACAGGCTGGCGATCCACAGCGACAGACGTGATGATCGACCCATCGATTCCCCTCCTCCTCGCGGTGCGTCCATGCACCGCGCCCCGATTCTCGGCCGCTGAGCGGAATAGTCAACGCGGGGCGCTGAAAGCCTCCATCGACCCGCGGCAGGATCAGCGTCGCCGCGTCAGGGCGCAACGACGATCACCGTCACCGTACCGCTCGGACCGGTCGCGATGGCCGTGCCGGGATCGTGGGCCGACAGCACTGCGGTGCCGGGAGACACCGCGACGATCTGACTCCGGTCGCCGGGAGGATTCTCCGCCTTGATGACGGCCGGCGCGCTCGAGACGTATTCCACTTGCTGCGTCAGGTTGACGGTCTCCCCGCCGACGAGATGGCCGGTGGCCGTCAGCTGGATCGTCTCGCCGACGGTGATCGTGGTCGTCTCGGCCGAGAGCGTCAGGCTCTCGAGCACGCCGCTCACATGGAGGGTCGCGTCGTCGCCGGTCGTGGTGGACGACACGCCGTCTTGCGGATCGAAGGCCGAGATCGTCGTCGTCCCCTCGCCGATGGTGTCGACGCGGCTCCGATTGCCCTCGACGTTGGTCGCGACGGCGACGGCGGGGTTACTCGACGACCACGTCACGGTTTGCGTGACGTTGACCTCGCGACCGTCGGCGTCGGTCCCGATGGCGGTGAAGCTGAAGGAGCGCCCGACGCTGCGGGTGACGTCGTTCGGCTCGATGCGCAATCGTTGCAGGGGACCCACGACGGTGATGGTCGCGTCGTCGCCGGAGTCGGTGGTCGACACACCGAGGTACGGGTCGGCGGCGCTGATCACCGCGACCCCAGGCGCGATGGCCTCGACGATACTGTTGCCCGGGTACGTGGCCGCGCGCGCGACCGTGGGATCGCTGGAGGCGTACTGAAGCCCCCAGGTCACGACGTCGCTCACGCCCCCTTCGAAGTACCCGACCGCGGCAAACCACTGCGTCGATCCCAATCGTCGGGTCGTGTGCGTCGGCAGAAGCACCAGGCGCTCGAGCGACCCTTTGACCCCGACGCGGAGGCTCTCGCTGAAAGCGTCGGAGCTGATGCCCGTAGCGTTGTCGACTGCGGAGATCGTCGCCGTGCCGAATCCGACGCCCTTCATCATCCACCATCCGCCAATGTGTTTGACCACTACGACGGCTGGATTGTTCGAGACGAACGTAACGTCTTTGTGGAACAGCGGCGCCGGACCATCGGCAAAATTCCCAGTGGCCTCGAGCGGGGGGGAGTAATGTCCGGGAGACAAGAAGCTCGGCTTGCCGACCCGTCTCCGCGGGTACGAAACCTCGACGCGGGTGAGGCCCTCGAGCACCCGGAGTGATACGTCTTGCGAGACTTGACCGTTGGCTGGATCGGTTGCCTTGACCGTCGCCGTCCCGCCGCTGACCGCGCCGACACGACCGTGGTCCGCGTCGGCGTTCGGAGCCGCGACGATCGACGGGTCACTCGATGAAAAGTCCACCTTCTGCGTGAAGTATTTGTAGGGCACGGACGTGCCCGGAAGTTTTTGGACGGCGACCAATTGCCACGCGTCGCCGATCCGCCGTGGACGACTGGACTGATACTGCGCCGTGAACCCAATGCTGAGGCCAGCCGGCACGGCGACGGTGAACGTGACGCTGTTCTCGCACGCCACACCGGTGACCGAGTCCGTCGCGGTTACGTGCGCCTCGCCGGGCGCGAGCGCATTCACGCGGCTGCGGTCGCCTTCGGTGTTGGGTGCCGCGATGATCGCGGGCGCGTCGCTCGACCACACCACTTGCTGGGTCAGGTTGCGCTCGAAGCCCCCCGGATAGAAGCCGTGCGCGGTCAATTGATAGTCGTGCTCGGTCGCGATCGTGATGGGTCCCGTTTGAAGAATCGTGCAGCGCTCGAGGGCTGGCACGATCGTGATTGCGACGTCGTCCTCCGAGGCGGTCGAGGTCACTCCCGAAATCGGATCGCTGGCCGAGAGCACTGCCCTCCCGACTCCGGCGGCGAGGATACGGCTCTGATCACCGGCGACGTTGCTCGCGACCGCGACCGCGTCGTCGCTCGATCCGTACACGACCTGCTGGCTGATCGTGCGGATGTAGCCGCCCGCGAAATATCCCGTCGCGCGCAGGCGGGTCGACTCACCGACGCCGCGGGTCGATTCGAGCGGTGACAGCTCGATGCGCTCGAGCGTCCAGTTGACGGTGAGGATCGCGTCGTCGCCGGTGGTGGTCGAGCTGACGCCGGTCGCCTCATCGAGCACCGCAATCACCACCTGCCCGCCATCGACGGCGTCAATGCGGCCGCGATCGCCCGCGAGGTTCGGCACCACCGCGATCTCGCTGCCCGCGCTCCACACGACGCGCTCCGTGAAGTCCGCAATGTCGCCGTCCTCGAAGACGGCCGTCGCCGTGAAACGGGTGCTCGTCCCGATGTCGACCGCGAGCGCGGCGGGATCGACCCGCAGCGTGAAGCTCGGCGGTGGCGTCACCGTCGGCGTGGGTGTCGAAACGACGACGGTCGCCTTCGGGGTCGGCGTCGCGCTCGTGCTCCGCACCTCGGAGGGCACGCAAAATTCGAGCGCCGTCGTGACGGTGAGCTGCTCGGACCCGAAACGGTTGGCGGTCGCTGCCTGGCGCGAGACGAGCTTCGGTTGCAGCGGCTTCGTCCGTGCCAGCTTGGCGCGGTAACAGGCGAGCGCGTCCGGGTGCGACGGCACGCTCGGGTCGGCACCCTCGAGATCGGCCGGGAAGCAGAGCCGGCGCGGAGCCCGCACGTCGAACTGGAGCGTGCCGATTCCGCTGCCGAGAGTGACGGGCGCCTGGGCAGCGGGCGCGCTGCGGAGACCGTCGGTGCGCTCGGCCGCGTAGCAGGTGAAGTCGTCCAGGATCGCCGGAACCGAGACCGGTGCCGGCGGCGGCGCTAACACGACCGCCGACGGCACCAGCACCTCTTCGATCCCCTTCAATAGAAGCTCGTCGGTGCCGAAGCGGTTGGTGACCCGTTGCGGCCCCACGACCAGACGCGGCTGCTTCGGACGCGTCCGTGTCAGCCGCGCGGCGTACATCTCGAGGTGGGTTGCGCCGTCGACGAGCGTGGTGCTCGGCTCGCTCGCCGGCAGGCAGAGCCCGAGCGGCTTTTGCAGGTCGAGCTGCGCCGGCGTCGCGCCCGACGCAGCAATCAGCCGATCACGGACGGCGACGGCGTTCTGCGGTGCGAAGCGCAGGGCCCGCTCCGCCTGACGGCTCGGGGCGCCCCGGAGACAGAGGTACGCGTCGAGCCCGGGGCTCGGCTGCGCACGAACTTCGGCGACGAGCACGCCAAGCACGAGCCCGATGGCGAGAAGACGGGGGGAGAGGCGCATGAGTGGTCGCGTGCAGGAGCAAAGGTCTTGCCAGGGCGAGTGCGAAATCGCCGTCGCCACGACGGCACTTTCCGGAACCCGCCATCCAGCCGCGCAAGATCAGGCGGCTCTGCACGCTCCCCTGCCGTTTGCGGTCGACAGACTCCGCCCCATCGACCCCCGGCGAGCCCGTCGCTTTGACGGTCCGCTCGGAGGCCCGCCCATCATCCGCGAGTAGTAGTCCGTCCCAGCCGCTGTGACGGGGCGATCGGTTTGAGCAGAGCTTCGAGTCGCCGTTGGCCGGTCGACGTGCAGTACGCACGAAAGAGCGCCAGGACGGCACGCGCGTGGGCGTCGAGCTGTTCGGCCGGATCGCGGTCGGGTTCCGTGAGGATCGCGGCGGGCAGCCAGAAGAAGATCTGCGTGAGGATCTGGCGCCGAAGCTCCGGAAGGGCGCGCTTCGTCCGCCTGCCGTCCAGCAATCCCGACTCGATCAGGCGCGCGACGATGCTGTCGATCCGCGCCTCGCGCGCGTGCTGAAACTGCCGGTGCAGCGAGCGCAACGACGGCAGTGCGGTCAGGAGCCCGACGCAGTCGCGCATCAGCCACTGATTCTCCAGATCGCGAAGCATGATGGCGCGAATGATCTGATCGAGTCTGGCGAAATCCAGCGGCCCGTCGGGCGTGGCCACGAGCGCATTGTTCTCGGCATGCTCGTACTCCACGAGGGCCGCGACCAGCGCCTCCTTGGTCGCGAAATGGTAGGAGACGTTGCCGGGGCTCAGATCGAGCTCCCTCGCGATTTCGCGGATCGGCACCGCGGTCACCCCACGTTCGTTGAAGGCTTGGCGGGCGTGGTCCAGGATCCGACGCCGGGTGCCCCCGAACTCCTGTTTAGGACGTTGACCTAGGTTTGCCATGTACCTATAGTACAACGTACTAACCGGATGTTTCCACCATGGATGACCGGACTATCCACAATCCCGTCACGGGCCAGCGAGCCACCTTCATCGAGACCGCGCGCGAGAGCGGCGGCGCGCGCACCGTCGCGGACGTGGAGACCACTCCCGGCGGCGGTGTCCTCCTGCATCGGCACGCGGATCATGAAGAGTGGATCGATGTGCTCGAAGGCGAGATCGAGCTGACGACAGGCGGCGTCACGCGGCGGGTCCGTGCCGGCGAGCAGGTCGTCATCGAGCGCGACGCGGTGCACTCGTGGCGAAATCCCACCGCTGACCGGATTCTGCGATTCCGCGCCATGATGACGCCGGGCCATCCCGGATTCGAGACCGTGCTACGCGTGTCGTTCGGTCTGGGACGCGACGGCGGACTCTGGCCGAGCGGCCGCCCGCGGCGCTTCGCGGACCTGGCGCTCCTTGCGGATTGGGATCCTTCCCTGCTGGCCGTCGGTGCGCGACGATGGCGTGCCCCGCTCCTGCGGTGGTCCGCCCGACGCGCCCGGGTACACGGTCGTGCCGCCGAGCTGCTGCGTCGCTACGGAGGCGCCGATCCATCCATCCGGTAGGTGTGAGATCCGACGAGCGCTCGATCACGCTCGTCATCAGCTGCGCACCGACGTA
>JBDSJB010000360.1:0-2838 GCA_039917665.1 Binatia bacterium | reverse complement strand
CGATGCACGCACGCGTGATGCGCGCGCCCAACACGCGGACGGAAATTGCGCCGGCGGCGACGGCCCGACAACAGGCCACACCGCCCTACGCTAGTGCGAAGCCTCAATCGACTGGGAGCCATTCTTCTCTCAGCGAGCAAAGATTCGAACGCTATTCGCAGCGCGATCGCCTACCCAACACCCATGCCGTGATGGCACGTTTGGGAACCACCTCCCTACCGGATCGACGTGCCGGCACCGCCGCGCTCGCGCGGCTTGCAGGCATCTTCCACGAGGCCCACGCTCCGCCGTTTCTCCTCCGATCGTTCAGCCTTTGAGCCGTTCGCCCACTCGGCGAGAGGCGTCCCGCGTCTCGCCATCATCTCAGCCATTCGAGGAGGAAAAATGATCAAAAAACCCCGCCTGTGGGTTGCCGCCGCCGGAGCTGCTTTCGGCATGATGCTGCTCGCGAAGCTCGGTCACGCCGCAGAGGCCGCCGACGCACCCGTCGTCTTCACCGCCGCGATGGCGGAACAGATTGCCAATACCAAGATCAACCTGGACACCGTCTGGGTGTTGATCGCCGCCATGCTCGTCTTCTTCATGAACCTCGGTTTCGCCATGGTCGAATCCGGCCTGGCGCGCTCTAAAAACTGCGTCAACATTCTCGCCAAGAACTTCATCGTCTTCGGATGCTCGTCTCTCGCCTTCTACTTCATCGGTTGGGGCCTGATGTTCGGTGACGGCAACAGCTTCATCGGCACGCAGGGGATCTTCTTCGTCACCGGCGCCGACAACAGTCCGGCGATGGGCGATGCCTACCAGGGCGTCTACTCGTCGATCGCGTGGGCGGGCGTCCCGATCTGGGCGAAGTTCTTCTTCCAGCTGGTGTTCGCCGGCACGGCCGCCACGATCGTCTCGGGCGCCGTGGCCGAACGCATCAAGTTCGGCTCCTTCATCGCCTTCAGCTTCGTGATCGTCGGCATCATCTATCCGATCACCGGTCACTGGATCTGGGGCGGCGGCTGGTTGCAGAAGGCCGGCATGTGGGACTTCGCCGGCTCGACCGTCGTGCACTCGGTCGGCGGCTGGGCAGCGCTCGCCGGCGTCCTCATGCTCGGACCCCGGATCGGCAAGTACACGAAAGAAGGCAACGTCAATCCGATCCCCGGTCACAGCATGACCTCGGCGACGCTCGGCGTGCTGGTGCTGTGGTTCGGCTGGTTCGGGTTCAACCCCGGCAGCACGATGGCCGCGGCCGCCGGCGACATCTCCCGCATCGCCGTCACGACGAATACCGCCGCGGCAGCCGCCGCCGTCAGCTCAGCATTCGCCGCCTGGTTCCTGCTCGGCAAGCCCGACCTCAGCATGATCTTGAACGGCTGCCTCGCTGGTCTCGTCGCGATCACCGCGCCGTGCGCCTTCGTGAGCGTCGGAAGCTCCGCGATCATCGGTCTCATCGCCGGCGTCCTGGTCGTCTTCGCCGTGCTCTTCTTCGACAAGGTGAAGCTCGACGATCCCGTCGGCGCGCTTTCGGTTCACCTCGTCTGCGGCGTCTTCGGGACGATCTGCGTCGGCCTCTTCGCGCAGGACTCGATCATGCCGAACACCACCGGTGACGGCCTGCTCTTCGGCGGCGGCATGAAGCTCTTGATGGCGCAGCTCCTCGGCGTCGGCGCGGCTGCCGTCTACACGTTGACGATCTCGCTGGCCTTCTGGTCCGCGATCAAGGCCGTGATGGGCCTCCGCGTGACCGCCGAAGAGGAAATCGAGGGCCTGGACATCGGCGAGCACGGCAACAGCGCCTACCCGGACTTCGCGCAGTCGTTGCCCGGCGGCTTCCACGCCGTGTCGAGCGGCTCCGCCGGTGGCCAGGTGCAGCCGGCGTATGCTTCGTCGATGAGCGCCCAGGCGGTGCGCTGAGCACGGACCCGCTTCTCAGGATTTCATAGCTGAGCGACGCGGCGGCATCCGATCTGGATGCCGCCGCGTTCGTTTTGGGTTCCGACGATCAGGCCGCTTGTCGCAACGCTCTTCCCCGCCGCGTCTCGAGCTCCTCGCCGTACCCGCGCACATAGGTCCCGAACAGGCGGTCCGGCAGCGGCGTGAAGCCGGCATAGTTGCCCTTCACGCGGGCGTGGTGCGCGTCGTGGTGACGAGCTCCGTCGTTGCCGGGGATGAAGTGGCTCGGCGTCCACGGGAAGTCGTAGCCGCAATGCCCCTCGGCGGCTTCCCACTGGCGCCACACGAACCACAGCCAGACGACCACCACGTGCGAGCCGAGCAGCAACGGCCCCGTCATCGCGATCGTCCCCGTCAGCGAGAGCTCGAGCGGGTGCATGTAATTCCCGGTGATCGCCCACGGCGTCACGATCCGGTGATGCTTGGAGTGAATGCGCTTGTAGAGCCACGGCCGGTGCAGCGTGCGGTGCGACCAGTAATAGAGAAAGTCGTCGAGATAGAAGAAGAATACGAGCTGCGCCGCGATGACCCACCACGCCGGCCACTCGCCCGCATGCACGCCCGAGAGCCGCAGCAGCGGCCACGACACGACCGCCCCGAGCAGCGTCCACGAGTTGTTGATTGCCCAGCTCGTGATCGACGGCCCGACCAGCTGCTGCGCCTTCGGCGGCCGCGACTGGATGCGATAGGGCCGCGCCCATCCCGGATCGCGCGCCGCGAGCAGCGTGAGCGGCACCGCGAACACCATGAATGAAAAGGCAGCCAGCAGATTGGTGCCGACGGCGAAGCGCCAGAACAGCGGCTCGCTGTACCACGCGAGGATCGTCTCGAGCATAGGGGGTCGCGGGGAGTTAACGAGGGCGCGGGGTCTCGTCAAATCATCGCGCGGCGGTGGTT
>JBDSJB010000359.1:0-43329 GCA_039917665.1 Binatia bacterium | reverse complement strand
GGCGTCTGCATGAGCAACGCGAAGAGCCCGTGCAGCTTGGTGTTCCGGACGTCGTAATCGTTCAGGTCGAGGGACGGGCTCATCCCGCTGTCAGTGAGATAGTCGACCAAGGTCGACTGCTCGCTGAGCGAGAGATCACCTGTGATCCCGAGGACGTCGGTTGCCGCCGCGAGAATGTCGTTCGGGTCGGTGAGATCGAGGCTCATGAGCTTACTCGGGCGGAAGCTCGACCCGCCGCCGCCGCGAGCTGCGGTGATGTCACGCGCGAAGCCGTAGCGCGCCAGCATCGTAGAGCTGCTCACCCACGCCGCTTCCCAATCCCAACCGAAGACGCTCGGCGGATCGAACACGACTTGACCCATGTTCGACAATTGATTGAGCACGCGATTGTAGCTGCCGCCGTCGACGTACATCTCCTTGCCCTTGAGCTTCATTTTGAGAAGGCGGAGCGAGGTGACGACATAGTCGATCGGCCAGCGCACCGACTTCGGCGTGCCCGTACCGACCGGCGGCACGGCGGTGAGATAGAAATTGTCGTGCACGAAGATCTGGTGCAGCAGGCCGGAGAGCTCGAAATTGATGTCGAAACTCGAGGCCGCGACGACCGCGTCGATGTAGGCGAGACTCGGATTCGGGTTGGCGAAGTACTCGATCAAGCGACGGGCCGTACGGCGCGCGACGGTGTTCTTTCCCTGGCTGTCCAGGTGATCGAAAATGATGTCGACGACGGTGCTGATCTCGGGCTCACCCTCGCCGCCGTCGGCGAAGCTGCGACCGCCACCACCGAACCCGCCGGTGCTCTGATAGATCACCTTCGGTCCGCGCTCGGGATAGTCGACCTCGAAGTCGTGGTCGTAATCTCGCAGGTACGCCGTCTTGTCGTAGTCCCACCCGGTGAAGGCGCGCGCGATCTGGGCGACGTCCGCCTGCGCGTAGTTGTCGACGCCGGCGGAATCCTTCACGCCGAGCGTGAAGAGCTCCTGGAGCTCACGGGCATAGTTTTCGTTGGGGATCTCATCGTGGTTCCGGGGGGTATCGAGATACTCCATCATCGCCGGATCGACGTTGATCGCCTTCACGAGGGTCTTGAAGTTGCCCTTGCAGTTCACGCGCAACAGCTTGTTCTGCACGGCCATCATCTTCGCATCGAGCACTTTCGAGATGCCGGTGGCGAAGTGATCGTGCCAGAAGAGCACGAGCTTCTCCTGCAACGGGCTCTTCACTTTGAGCATGTACTTGATCCACTTGTCGTGGATGTCCTCGAAGTAGCGGCCGCCGGGCTTGAATCCGGCGGGCTTGAAGCTCAGCAGGGCATTTGCCGCGTCGCCGCGCGTGGCGTGGCTCGCGAGGAATGCGGCCGCCTCGGCTTGCGACGCGCCGAAGCCCGTCCGCCGCAGGAGATGTTTCGCGTGCGGTAACGTGAGTGCAGTTCCGTCTGCCATGTCGCTCTCCTCGGGTCTTTACGGCTCAGTCGGTGCCCGGAACCCAGCCCGTGTCCGGGGCTCCTGCTTGAATCCACAGCGTGATTACGTTGATCAGGGTTGCATCGAGCTTCGGTCGGTCCTTTGGCATGCGATCGCCGAACCCCGACCCGGGGAAGTCCCCGTTCAGCTTGTGAAGAACGTAGCTGGTCGCGGGATCGCCGGTCGCCGCATCGATCTGGGTGATGCGCTTCCAGCCGAGATTGTCGGCATCCGCGTTGGTCGGCGTGCGGTTGATGAGATTCGTAGGGAACGCGCTCGCCTCGAGCAGGAGGTTGCCGGAGTTCAGAAAAGCATTGGAATCGTGGCAGCCGCTCACCGCACAGCTCTGATCGAAGATCTGACGCTGCACGCGATCGTAGGTGCCCGTGAAGATCACGCCGGGATCGCAGCCACCGACGGGCGGATCGCAGCGGAGATCGATCTTGTCCTTGTCGATCAGGATCCGCCCCATGCCCGCGGCCGCCGTCGACTCGGTCACGATGCGGATCGTCTTCTTGCCGCCCTTGCACTTGTCGTCCTTGAAAGGACCTTTGATGGGCACGAAGAAGTTCGTCGCGGTCGTGCAGGTATCGGCGTCATCGTTGGGGAACGGCGCGATGTCGCTGTCGATGCGGGTCTGGAGTGCCTGAAACTCGGGATCGAACTTCGGATCGCCGTTGTCGGCCGAGTGGTCGACCGTGATCAGGCGCACGCCGTTCAGGCTGCAGGCTGCCGTGTTGAAGCTACTGTTGGCGCAGACGCCAACTCGAAAATTACAGACACCGTTCACCACTCCGTCGAGGTCGCAACTCGGATCGCCGTCGGCGCACCGAATGTTGCGCGGCTTCGAAAGCGGCGTGTTCACGTCGGCGTCGAGCGCGAGGAGACAATCGGTCTTGCTGCTGCCGCCGCCGCCGATGACGGCCGCCTGAACGAGGGGGCTCGCGAGTGCGAGCGCCGCGCTCGTGGCTAGCGCAGCGACGAGTAGCCGCGGGAACATGTGTATCGACATGGAACACCTCCTACTCCGCGGCGCACCCTTCCTCAGTCAAAAATGAGTTGGGGCGGGCGGGCAAAAGCGGGTAACGGCACTGGGAGACAGCGCGGCGGAAGCTATCACGCGGTACCACTGTCCAGTCAACGAAAACCCTGGGGATCCAGGTGAGCGGCGACGACTCAGGCGACCGCGAGCATAGGCGCACGAGTTGACCCTATCCCGCACCTCGCCTAGCACTACGCGATGTCTTTGAAGGGCAAGGTCGCGATCGCCGGGCTCGGGCAGACGCGCCAAGGCAAGGTCTACGACCGGAGCTACGTCGGGTTCGCGGTGGAAGCCGTGCAGCTCGCCTTGGCCGATGCGGGGCTTGAACGCGAGGATCTCGACGGCCTCTTGCTGAACCCCGGGCTCGCATGGGGCACGGCCGCGATGGGCTCGTTCATGCTTCAGCAGGCCCTCGGTCTCCGCGACCTGAAGCTCCAGGCCACCATGAACATCGGCGGTGCGACCGCCGGCGCCATGATCCAGCACGCGGCCCTCGCGATTGCCGCCGGCATGTGTACCACCGTCGCCTGCGTCTTCTCGGATCGGCCGCTCAAGTCACCCGAGGAGCAGAAGAGCCGGAGCGGCGCGAAGGAAGGCTCGGCGGCTTCCTATGCGTTCGCGCGCGGCCTCGATGCCGCCTACGGCCACTTCGGGGTGAATGCGATGTACGCGCTGATCGCGCGTCGCCACATGCACACCTACGGCACGACGCAGGATCATCTCGGCGCGGTCGCCGTCGCGCAGCGCCAATGGGCGAACAAGAACCCCGCCGCCCAGCTCCGTGACGTGCCACTCACGCTCGCCGACTACCACGCGTCGCGCTGGGTCGTGGAGCCGTTCCACATGCTCGATTGCTGTCTCGTCTCGAATGGCGGCGTCGCCGTGATCGTTACTTCGGCGGAACGCGCACGCACGCTGAAAAAGCCGCCCGTCTACATCTGGGGCATGGGCCAAGGGCATCCCGGCGGCGAGCCGGCCGAGACGCTGGTGTCGGGAGCGCCGCTCGCAAGCAGCACGGCCTTTCGGATGGCCGAGATCACGCCCGCCGACGTGCAACTCTGTGAGCTCTACGATTGCTACACGTTCACCGTCCTCGTCACGCTCGAGGACTACGGATTTTGCGGCAAAGGGGAGGGTGGGCCGTTCGCCGCCGCTGGCCACACCGCGCCGGGGGGATCGCTCCCCGTCAACACCGGCGGGGGTCAGCTCTCGTCCTCCTACATGTGGGGCATGACGCCGATCGCCGAAGCCGTCGTCCAAGCCCGCGGCGAAGGCGGGGAGCGACAGGCGCCACGGCGCGACGTCGTATTGGTGAGCGGCAACGGTGGTCTCCTCTCCACCCACACGACGCTGGTCTTGAGCCCGCTCCCCTCATGAGCACCGATCCGAAACCACCACGACCCGTCCCCGAGGGCGACGAGCAACTCGCCCCGTATTTTGCCGCCGCCAAGGAACGCCGTTTGGTGGTGCAGCGCTGCGCCGAGTGCGGTGCGCTGCGTTTTCCGCCGCGCGACATCTGCAGCAGCTGTCTCTCCTTTGGCGCCGACTGGGTCGACGTCTCAGGACGTGGCGAGGTCTTCAGCTACAACGTGATGCATCAGGTCTACCATCCGGCCTTCGCGAGCGAGGTGCCGTACGCGGTCGTGGTCGTGAAGCTCGCCGAAGGGCCGAAGATGATCTCGAATCTCCTCGATTGCCCCGTCGACGCGATTCGCATTGGTATGCCGGTCGAAGTGGTCTTCGAGCCGGCGAGCGAGCGCGTCACGCTCCCGAAGTTCCGACCCGCCTAATTCCCGCCGTATTTGTCGGTCGCCGTACTGACGTAGTGCTCGAGAATGCGCTGCTCGGCCGCGCGGTAGGCGAGGAGTCGCATCATCTCTTGCGCTTGCGGCACGAGCGGTACGGTCGCGAGCAGCCCGACGATGTCGGCAGGAGAGAGCTTGTCGATCGACTCTTCCATGCTGGTGATCGCGTCGGCGGGCACATCGGGAAGATCGAGCTGTTTCAGTGCGTCGAGCAGCATCGAGAAGCGCTCTTCGAAACGTTGCTTCGCTTCGGATTTCTCACCGTCGGTGCACTCGACCGCGAGCTTCTTCGCCGCTTTGTCGAAGAGCCGATCGAATGCCTGCAGCAGGGCGTCGCGTCCGGTCATGCGATGACTCGTCAAAACTCGACGAGAAACCCTTCGCTCTCGCCACTCTCGACGTCGATGAGCGTCGCGCGCGCGCGCGCGTAGCTGCCGGTCGGAAAGTAGACGAAGCCTTCGGCGCTCCCGCCCGGTTTGAGGGTACCGCTCGCGAGCGCGCGCTTGCGCAGCGTAGCTTCGATGCTCGCCGCGGTGGGTCCGGGAATGCCGGGCTCGAAACCAGCGGCGGCGCCTTTCGCGATCGCCTTTGCCGCTTCGGCGGTGTCGATTTGCAGGATCTTGTCGGTGCCGCCGCGTGGGCGGAGCTCGATGGCGTTCGGGTCGAATTTGTAGGTCACCGGGCTGCCATTTTGTACCGTGACTTTCACCGCGAGGACGTTGCCCGCCGCCAGATCCTCGCCGAAGTCGAGCTTGGTTTCGAGCGCGAGCTGGGGCTGGATCTTGAACTTGACCCCCCCCTCGGTCACCCCGCCCGACTGCTCGTCCGCGTACGCGGTATCGGTCGACGCGTGGTCGGCGATTCCGGTGAAGGCCAAGTAGAAGCCGCGGGTAAACGTGAGGTCTTGGCTGAGGAACTGCTCCTCGGCGGCGTCGAGCCGAACCTCCGATGCCTCGCACTGGATGTGCACGACCCCGTCGTGACTCGACGATCGGCTGCCGACCTCCTCGGTCTTGTTGCCCCGCAGCGTCCCGCTCCGACCGACGGCGGCCGGCTCGAAGGTCGTGACGGTGTAGCCGAGGCTCTTCATGCTCTGGAAGGCGTACCGATTGGCCTGATCGCAGGACAAATTGTTCCGCCGAACGGCGTACTGCGACTGCATGGACGCGCACGCGATCGCCAGCGAAGCCCCAATCACCAGCAATGCGGTGCGCGCGCGCATGACGGCATCTAGGAGGCCGCGTCGTCGCAAGTCAACCCGCGAGTCCGCGGTTGTTTGGGTCGGGGGCGGGCGTTATGGTCCCGGCGCGTGCACGCGACTGAGACGGCCGCCGGGCAATCCCGCCACCAGCATCGGGGCCTGAAGCGGGTCGTTCCGTGGGTGATGACCGCGGTCATCTTCGCGTTGATCTTCCGACGCGTGCCGATCGCCAAGGTCCTCGAGGCGCTCCGCGGGGTACACCTCGGGTCGTACCTCGCGATCATGATGCCGTACTCGGTCGCGTACCTGATCGTCGACACGTTCTGTCTGACGCGCGTGCTCAACTGGTTCAATACCAAGATCGCCTACCGCGACGTCTTGCCGATCCGCGCCACGACTTACCTCCTGACGCTCCTCAACTCGCCGCTCGGCCAGGGTGGCGTCGCGCTCTACTTGAATCGCCGCGAGGGCATCCCGTTTTTCGAGGTCGCGAGCTCGATGCTCTTCCTGATGTTCGTCGAGCTCTACCAGCTCGTTTTCTTTTCGAGCCTCGGCGCCGCCATGGCGCCGCACCGGATCGAGTCGTCGCTGGTCTGGGTCTATTGCGCGCTCTACGCCTATCTCGTCGTCCACCTCCTGCTCTTCCGAGGTGGCGAAGGCTGGATCAAGAAGCCGAAGGCGGTCGCGATGCTGCGGAGCTTCCGAATGGCGAGCCCCCTCCACTACCTCTTGCTGCTGATATTCAAAGCGCCGAACTTCCTGATGGCGACCGTCGTCTACTATTTCGCGCTCCAGGCCTTCGGCATTCATCTGCCCTACCAGCAGCTCTTCATGTTCCTGCCGGTGATCTTCCTCTCGGCGGCGCTACCGATCGGCGTCGCGCACCTCGGGGCGCCGCAGTACTTCTGGCTGCACTTCTTCGGCGATCAGGCTCCCGAGGCCAACCTGTTGGCGTTCAGCCTCACCGCCCACGTCACGTTCATGGTGATGAACGCGGCGCTCGGGCTTCTGTTTTTGCCGCGGGCGACGCGGGAGTTGGCGTGACGAGCAGCGGGAGCCGCTCGATCGCCGCCGCGAGATTGATCGCCGACACGGCATACGCCGCCGCGTAGATCGCTTGGTCGAGCGCCCGGAGGTCGAGCCAGACCGCGGTCGCGGCCGCCCCAGCCACCACGTAGTTCAAGACGCCGCCGAGCGCGCCGGATCGGCTGGACGTGAGGTCGATGCCGCGGAGCGACCCTCCTCGCTGCCAGCCGTGGATCACGTAGAGCGCGAACGCGGTCATCGCGACGATCGGGAGCACCGTCGGAACCCGCCCTCGCGACGCGAGCATCCAAAATGCCGGGAAGAGCAGCAACGCGTCGGCGCCGTGATCGAAGGCGCGCCCGCCACGCGACGCCGTGCCGCTCGCCCGTGCCAACATGCCGTCGACGTAGTCGCTCAGCGCCGCCACGGCATACAGCACGAACGGGATGATTCCGGCCGCCTCGCGGGGGAGGCTGAGCTGCCACACCAGCACGGGCGCGATCAGGATGCGGAACGCGGTGCAGAGATTGGCGGCGAGCCTCATTCGCGTTTCGCCCCTTCGAAGACGGTGATCGGCTCTTTCGGACCGCGCCGGCGCCGCAGCAGCACGTAGAGCGCGCCAGCCCCGCCGTCCGCCGGGCGCGCCGACGTGAACGCGAGGATGCTGCGACCCATGCGGCCACGCGCGAGCCAGCTCTTCAATCGGTCCTTCAGGATCGGCACGTGGTCTTTCGAGTTGTGTCCGCGCCCGTGCACGATCAGCACCTCGCGGTGACCGTCCGCGACCGCGCCGAGGACGAAGCGCTCGACTGCGATTCGCGCCGCCGGGGCCGACATGCCGTGCAAGTCCATCATTGCTTGATACGCGAACTCGCCGCGTCGGAGACGGCGCAAGATGCGGGGGTCGAGACCGACGACGGCCCCCTCGACGTACTCGGTCGAGTCGCTGATGTCGAAGTGCCCGTTCCCGGTCACGAGGTCGGAGAGGACGGCCAGGGTCTCCGCATCTTCGTCGATCGGCATGCGCACCGTTTGGCTCGCGGGCGCTGGCGCGTCGACGCGTGCGGCGTCGTCGAAGCGTCGAACGTCGGCCATCGCTGCGGCGAACGAGGTTTCCGCGTCGTCGGCAATGGGTGTCTCGGGTCGGGCGATTGGCGGCGCCTGGGGCGGCGCGAGCCGCGCCTTCGAGGGCACCGGCGGCTTCGCGACGGGTTTCGCGGGCGGCGAGGCAACGGCTCGGACGGCTTTGGCGAGCCCCTCGAACGGCGCGTGGAACGGCGCTTGGCGCGTCTTGGCTGGAGCCGGTGGCAATGGATGCCGGCGACGTCGCGACATGGTACGAGGGCCGAGTCGGAGGATAGGAGGTCGGTACGCGTGCTGCAACGGCAGCGCGACACCGGCCGCGACCTCGTGTTGGGAGCCGCCAATGAACGACACCATTGCTACTCTCGGCCTCGCCCTTGGCTCGGCCTTCACCGCCGGCATCAATCTCTACGCGACGATCGCGGCGCTCGGCCTGGCGGCCGCCGCGGGCGCGATCCAGCTACCGCCGGAGCTGCAGGTGTTGGCGCATCCGGCCGTGATCGCGGTAGCGCTCGCGCTCTACGTCGTCGAGTTCTTCGCCGACAAGACGCCGTATGTCGACAGCGCCTGGGACGCGATTCATACGTTCATCCGCGTCCCAGCCGGTGCGATCTTGGCGGCCCGTGCGCTCGGTCCGGTGAGCCCGCCGCTCGAGCTCGTTGCCGCGCTCGCAGGGGGAAGCATCGCGTTCGCCGCGCACGCCAGCAAGGCGAGTGCGCGGCTCGCGATCAACACGAGCCCGGAGCCCGTCAGCAACTGGGTCGCGAGCTTCGCCGAGGATGTCGTGACGCTCGCTGGCATCTGGATGATCTTCCATCACCCGTTCGTGATGATCGGCTTCGTCGTGGTCTTCGTCGCCGCCGTGGTGTGGATGGCGCCGAAAGTGTGGCGTGGCCTTCGGAGTCTCTTCCGTCGAGGGCCCACGATACCGACCGTGGGCTCTGGTCCGGCGCAGAGCCGCGCCCCCGAGGGTGGGGGGGAGGTCACCCTCGGAGGCGTCCAGGGAGGGTAGTTACTGGTGCGGCTCAGCTGCGACCATCGCCTCGGGGGCCAGGCGATCGCCGTTCAACGAAGCTCCGGGATCACGACGCGGGTTGCCGCGACGGGCGAGCGCCTCGACGGCGCGCCGGGCGAGCTTGCTCGGCTTCGCGTGGCCATTCTCCCAGCGGTTCACGGTCGAGAAAGTCACGGCGACTGCGTGGGCGAACTCTTCTTGGGTCATGCCGAGGCGAATCCTCAGCTCACGAATGTTGCGATGCACGTTTTCGTCGGTCATGGGGGTGTCCTCCGTCTCTCGTATAGTGGCGCGTAGCGGCGCAGCTATAGACAGCTAGAGCAAGCCCCAGACCATCGGGTACGCTCGGCTAACCGCCTGAGATCGCGCGTTTTTCATCGTGTGTGCCGTGTGCCACCACGAGGCTGGCACAGTGCCGAGTGCCAGCGCCGCCCGCTCGTCCCGAAAATTTCCCGTCCGTCGTGCGCGTGCTATGCGTCCCGGATGCCGACGCCGCAGGAGCTGCTCGAGTCGCTCCGCCAAGTGAAGTACCCGGGATTCAACCGCGACATCGTTTCGTTCGGGATGGTGAAGGACATTCAGGTGGGCTCTCGTGGCGTCACGGTGGAGCTCGCCACCACCTCGGCCAATGCCGAGGCCATCGACGTGATCCGCCGCGAAGTCGCAAAGCTCATGGGCGACGCGACCGGACTGCCGGTCGAGATCGTCGTAGCGACCTCGCAGCCCGAGAAGATGCCTGCCCCTCCTCCGCGCGAGAAACCGGGCATACCCGGGGTCGGTGCCATCGTCGCAGTCGCTTCCGGCAAGGGCGGAGTCGGCAAGTCCACCGTCGCCGCGAACCTGGCCTGCGCGCTCGCCGCCAAGGGCCTCCGCACGGGCCTTCTCGACGCCGACGTGTACGGCCCGAGTGTGTCGATGATGCTCGGCATCGAGGGCGCCCCGCCGGTGCGCTCCGACCGCCGGATCGTCCCCGCCGAACGCTACGGCGTCCGCGCCATCTCCATGGGAATGTTCCTCGGCGAGCGCACTCCGGTCATCTGGCGCGGGCCGATGGTCACCAAGCTCCTGACCGAGTTCTTCCGCAACGTCGAATGGGGCGAGCTCGACTATCTGATTCTCGATCTCCCGCCCGGCACCGGCGACGCGCAGCTCACGATCGCACAGCAAGTGCCACTGGCCGGCGGCGTGATCGTCACGACTCCCCAGGACGTCGCGCTGCTCGACGTCCGGCGCGGCATCACGATGTTCGAGCAAGTCAAAGCTCCGGTGCTCGGGGTCGTGGAGAACATGAGCTACCACCTCTGCACCGGCTGCGGGGAGCGCGCCGAGATCTTCGGTCATGGCGGCGGCCAGAGCATGGCGCGGCAATTTGGAGTGCCCTTTCTCGGCGAGATCCCGCTCGTCAGCGCGATTCGTGCGGCCGGCGACGCCGGGAAGCCGATCGTCGTCTCCGACCCCGAGCATCCGCAAAGCCGCGCTTTCTGCGACGTCGCGGGCGCCGTCGATGCGCAGGTGCGCGAGCGCGCCGCGGGCATCGTCTCGCACTGAGCCGGTTGCCGTCGCCAGGGATGCCGACGCAGCACATTCGACCAGGCGTCTCGGCAGTCATTCTCGATGCGGAGGCCCGCGTCCTGCTGCAACAGCGCACCGACAACGGTCGGTGGGGCCTCCCGGGTGGGGCCATCGAGTTCGGCGAGTCGATCGTCGCGGCGTTGCACCGCGAGGTGATGGAAGAGACCGGTCTCACGATCGAGATCGGGCGCCTGATCGGCGTCTATTCCCATCCCGACCATCATCAGATCATCACCTACCCCGACGCCAACGTGATCCATTTCGTCAGCACGTGCTTCGAGTGTCGGCCGACCGGAGGTACGCTCACGCTCGGCGACGAAACGTCCGGGCTGGCCTGGTTCACCCCACCAGTGTGGCCGCCCGAGCTGATGCCGGTGCATCGTCTCCGTATCGACGACGCGCTCGCACGCGCGGCGCTGCCGTTCGTGCGCTGACCGTTCGTACGCGCGCCGCCGTCAGCCGGCGGCGCAGAGCGCGCCGATTCTCCGCATCAGCTCCACCGCGAGCTCGGCCTGATCGTCACGGGAGCGCGCCGCGGCCGCGGGGATCGGCAGCGGTGCCCCATATGCGACCGAAATGGGATGGCGCCGCGGGAAGCGCGCGTCACGGGGAAAGGCCTCGAACGCCCCGCGCACGCCAACGGGGACGATCGGCACCCCCGCCCGCGCAGCGATCGCGATCACTCCCGGTTGGGCCGGGAGCAACGCGCCGTCGAGCGTGATGCGGCCTTCGGGAAAGACGCCGACGATCTCGCCGCGCTTCAGCGTCTCGAGCAGCTGGCGCACGGCGGAGAGCTCGATGCCGCGGTCGCGAATCGGAATGACGCCGAGCTGGCGATAGACCGATGTGATGCCGAGTTGGTCGTAGAATTCCCGGGTCAGCACGAAGCGGATGGGGCGTTCCACGAAACGTGCGACAAAGAGCCAGTCGAGCAACGAAGCGTGGTTGCCGGCGACGATGAACGAGCCGGGGGGAAGGTGCTCCTGCCCCGTGGCGCTGAGCGAGAAATACGCGTCGGCGAGCGGCGTCAGGACGCGTTTCAGCGCCCAGTAGAGCACGTCCGCCATGCGTGCGTTTCCTAGCATGGATGGTACAAACCCGCGGCATGGAGCGGCTCACCGTCGGCGACCTCTTCGATCGCGTCGCTCTCGGGGTGGGTGAGCGCGAGGCGCTGATCTTCCCCGAGCAGCGCGTACGCTGGGGCTATCGCGATACGCACACCCGCGTCACGCATGTGGCGAAAGGACTGATGGGGCTCGGAGTCGCGCCCGGCGATCACATCGCGGTCTTCGCGACGAACCGTCCCGAGTGGATTCTGCTGCAACTGGCCGTCGCCAAGGTCGGCGCCGTACTCGTGCCGATCGACGCCGCCTCGGGCGCGCGCGAGCTCGCCCAAGTGTTGAAGCATTCCGACGCGTCCACCCTCTTCCTCCTCGATCGCGCCGAAGGCGTGAGCTTTCTCGACGTCGTCCTCGAGTGCTGTCCCGAGATCCGGGCGGGCCGACCGGGACGGCTCGGGAGCCGTCAGTTTCCACTCCTGAAGCGGGTGGCGTTCCTCGGCGAGTCGGCCGAGGAGCCCGACGGTGCCGTGCTGGGGTGGACCGACGTACTGAGGTCCGGCGCCGGCATCACCGACCACCTGTTGCGACGGCGACAGGAAGGCGTCGAGGCTACCGACCTCGCCAGCATCCACTACACGAGCGGTACGACCGGTCAGCCCAAGGGCGTCGAGCTCACCCATCTCAACCTCGTCAACAACGCGAACGCCGCGGGCGAGTGCATACGCCTGCGGCCCCGGGATCGGGTGTGCGCGCCGGTCCCGTTCTTCCGTCCGTTCGGATCCATCATCGGGACGCTGACGACGCTCGGACGCGGTGCCACGCTCGTCGTTCCCGCCGAGCACTTCGACGCGGGGAAGACCTACGACGCCATCGGCGCCGAGCGTTGCACGGCGCTCCACGGCGAGCCACGCATGCTGGGCTCGATGCTGCGCCACCCGCAGCTGCTCCGCACGGATCTCTCCTCGCTGCGCACGGGCATCCTCGCCGGAGCGGCCTGCCCCGTCGAGCTCATGCCGGAGATCGTCGAGCGGCTGCACCTTCGCGAAGGCACCGTCGGGTACGGTCAGACCGAGGCGACGGCCCTGATCACGCAGACCCGCATCGACGACGGCCTCGACCTCCGCATCACCACGGTCGGTCGCGCGCTCCCCGACGTGGAAATTACGATCGTCGATCCGAAGACCGGCACCGAGCTCCCGCGCGGCAGCGAGGGTGAGCTCTGCTGCCGCGGCTCACTGGTCATGCGCGGGTACTACAACGACCCCGAGCTCACCGCGGCGACGATCGGTCGGAACGGCTGGCTCCGCACCGGCGATCTCGCCGTCATGGACCAGGCCGGTTACTGCGCCATCACCGGTCGCGTCCGGCGCGGCTAAATCTTCATCAGACCTCTGCGCGGCGTCGGAGTGCCATAGGTCTCCGCCGTGAGAGGCGCACCGATCTTCGCGAGCGCCGCGCGTTGCTCCGTCGGCGGCGTCCGCATCATCGTGTCCTCGAACGGCTTCAGCTTCGTGAAGCTCTCGATCGCGAGTACGCGGTCAACGAAGCTCGCCGTCATTGGCCAGCGTGCAGCGTCGACGCGGTAGCGGGCGAAAGCGGCGTTTCGAAAGAACGTGGCGATCGAGATGTCGGCGACGGAGATCTCGCCGAAGAGGAATCCCGCCGCCGGTATCTCACTTTCGAGGTAATCGAGTACGTGCGGAATGTCCTCCTGCAACGTCCGACTCAGGATCTCCTGATCGGTCGGAATGCCCCACACGACGGGGTTGATCGCCACCTGGTTGAAGAGCCGCCAGATGAAGACCTCGCCCATGCGGGTGTCGGCGAACTCCTCGAGCCAACGAGCTCGGGCGCGTGGCACGGCGCCGGTGGGGCGAACAGCCGGCGTCGGGTGGCGGTCATCCAGGTACTCGCAGATGACCGTCGAGTCGGTGAGCGTGACGGCGTCGTCGATGAGAACGGGGATCCGACGAACGGGGCTCAGCTTCGAGAAAGCGTCGTTCCCCATGAAGGGGACGATGGGGTCGATCTCGTACGAAATGCCCTTCAGATCGAGAACGACCAGGACCTTCCGCACATAGGGTGAAGCGTAGCTTCCGACGATCCGCACCGGCTGGCTCATGCCGGCTGCATATACCGCGACGACCCGCTGAAACTACGGCGCCCCGAGGGACGAAGAGGCTCTAGCGGAGCTGCGAACCGCGGAAGTTGCCGGTCAGCCGAACGCGCCCGCTATTGACCAGATGGGCCACGACGCTCACCTGTTCGGCTTCGGAATCGGTTACCTCGGCGACGGCTTCGATCAGATCGAGGAGCGTAAGTTGCGATTGCGTCTCCATCACAGCCTCCTGTCACGCGCCCGTGTCTCGGGCTGGCGTACCAATCGTTCGCTTGGGCAGTTGCAACGGACGTGCCGAGCTCCGATTTCCCGGGGGGATGCAGGGTTACGATGATGAAGTGGGGAGTCGACATGACGAAAGCGTGGCGGTGTGTCAGGCGGCGGCCGGTGTGCGAAGTGCCGCGAGCGGAATTTGACCGCGCGTGACGGGTAGGCAGAGGGACACGCGCGTTCCTTGGGTGGGAACGCTCTCGACGGCGACGGTGCCGCCGAGCAGGTGGCAGAAGCGGTGGACCAGGGTGAGGCCGAGCCCCATGCCGCCGAACGGCCGGGTGATCGACCCTTCGACCTGGCGGAAGGCCTCGAAGATGACCGATTGCTCGTCGGCGTTCATACCGACGCCGGTGTCGGTCACGGCAATCTCGACACCGGCGGGGCCGGCGGCGGCCGAAAGGCGGATCTCGCCCATCGGTGTGAACTTGGCCGCGTTCGACAGCAAGTTCATGAGGGTTTGACGCAGCTTGTTCCGGTCGGTGTCGATCACGGTCAGGCTCGGGTCGACGTCCCAGGCGAAGCGCACCGGCTTGTCGTCGATCATGCGGCCGACCCAGGGCTCGATCTCTTCGAAGAGCTCGGAGAGCGACACGGACGCGTGGCGGAGCGCGGTCTCGCCCGCGACCACCGACGAGTACTCGAGCAGGTTGTTGACCGCGCACGTCAGGCTGACCGCGTTCGACAGAATGCGCGCGTTCATCTCGGCACGCTCGTCGGTACCGAGATCCGCGATCGTGTCGAGGATCTCCGCGTAGCCGAGAATGGCGTTCAGCGGCGTCCGCAACTCGTGGGAGACGTTGGCGAGGAGCTCGGTCTTGAGGCGACGCGCTTCGGCGCGCACGAAGATCTCGCGATCGAGCCCTTGGAGCGAGAAAACACCGAGGCTCGCGGCAACCGCGAGCGCTACGAGGACACAAAAGGTCTGGCCGATGCCCGTCGCCGCGTTCAGGAAGAGGAGACCGGCTGCCGCGGCCAGGACGGCAACCAGTTGGACCAGGACGATGGCGCGGCGACGTGACATCTGGACTGCTACCAGAGCAACCGGCGTGCCCTGAGGAATTCGCCGCTGCTCCTAGGGTTTGCCGATGTGCTTTGCCAAGGCGCAGTGCCTGGCGCGCGCACTGTGTGCCATGCGAGGCCCGTGGGCTGGCACGCTCAGAAGAGCGAGTCGCGCTCACGAAGGAGCGCGCGAACCATCGCCTGCACCCGGCGCCGCACCTGCTCGGCGGCGGCCCGGACGGCGGTGCCGTCGAGCCGGGAGCGCCCACTCTCCCCGAGCAGGATCGGCTTCCCGAAACGGATCTGCCACTTGGTGGGGAGCGGTAAGAGCCCGAGCGGTCCGAGGAGCGGAAAGAACGGCGTCACCGGCAAGTAGGGAGCGCCAATCAACTTCCCGAGACCCTTCAACCGACCGACCAGGGGATAGATCTCCTCGGCCCCGACGACGGCAACCGGCACGACCGGCGCTCCGAAGCGCAGCGCCAACCGCACGAAGCCGCCGCTGAAAGGCTGCAACACGTAGCGCTCGGAGTAGAGCTTCGAGAGGCCCGCGACGCCTTCGGGGAAGAGCCCAATCAGCTCGCCCTTCTCCAGCAGCCGGGCGGCATTCTCGTGGCTCGCGACCACACCGCCCGCCTTTTTGTAGAAGCCCGGTACCCACGGCAGGTTCTCGACGAAGCGGTCGTAGAGAAAGCGCGTGGCGCGCGGGTAGCGCGCCTCTTCGAGCGCGCAGGCGATCATGGTCGCGTCGAAGGGCAGTGCGCCCGAATGGTTCGAGACCAAGATCACGGGGCCGGTCTTCGGGACGTTCCGCGCGCCGCGGGCGTCGACCCGCCAGTACTTCTCGTAGAGAACGCGGAAGAGGGGCATCGCCCGGGCCCGGAACTCCGGATCGAGCCCGAACTCGTCCGGGACCGCCCGCTTAAGCACACGCGGCTTCGTGGTTTGGCGCCGAACCATAGGGGTGCGGGCCGGTTTCACGATGACGAGCTTGCGCTTGCCGTCAGCCACTGACGGGCTCCGTCGCCGTTGGGCCGCGGTCGTAGCGAGCCGCGATTTCGGGGGTAATCGCGTTAGCTGAAATGACCTCGCGGTAGAGCGACGCGCTCGGCCGCGGTCGGCGCTGCAGGGTCGCGCGGTCGATTGCGACCAGGCCGAAGCGCGGTCGATAGCCTTCCGCCCACTCGAAGTTGTCGTAGAGGGTCCAGTGGAAGTAACCGCGCACGTCGGCGCCCTCGCTCATGGCGGCGTGCACGGCGACGAGATGGCGTACCAGGTAACGGCGGCGCGCCTCGTCGTCGGTAGTCGCGATGCCGTTCTCCGTGACGTAGAGGGGCCGCCCGTAGGCCGCGAGTCGCACGAGCGAACGCCGCAGACCCTCGGGATGGACCTCCCATCCCATGTCGGTGATCTCTGGCTGCTCGCCGGGCCGCGGGCGGGCACCGAGGCCGCCCGGCTCGAGCAGCGACGAGGCGCGGACGCGGCTGTAGTAGTTGAGGCCGATCACGTCGGACGAGCCGGCAAGACCCGCAACGACCTCGCCGTCACCGAACGGCGGCAGGACGGTCCCGCGGGCGAGGCTTTCGAGGAAGCACCCGTTCATGAACCAATCCTCGGCCTCGGCGGCACCGCGGTCGCCAGCCGAATCGGGATCGAGCGGCTCGAAGTCGGGCATGTGCTTCACGATCCCGACCGGCGCCCCGGGATCGGCCGCACGTACCGCCGCCGCCATCCGTGCATGCGCCATCAAGAGATGGCGGGCGACGACGACGGCGCGATTCGGATCGCGCACGCAAGGCGGATGCATGCCTGAGACGTAGCCGGCGACGGCCACGACCATCGGCTCGTTGATCGTCCACCACACGTCGACGAGACCGCGCAGCGCAGCGACGGCGCGCTCCGTGTAGCGTGCCGCCCACTCCGGGCTCCGCGGATTCTCCCAGCCACCCTGGCGCTGCATCCAAAGCGGGTTGGTGAAGTGGTGCAGGGTGACGCTCGGAGCAATCCCACGCTCGCGGAGCACCGTGAGCTCGCGACGATAATGCTCGAGCGCAGCGTGATCGATCTCGCCTTCGGTCGGCTCGATGCGGCTCCATTCGATCGAGAGGCGGTGCGCGTTGTGTCCGAGCGACCGCACAAGGTCGGCGTCGGCGATCACGCGGTTCCAGTGATCGCAGGCGGCTCCGGACACCGAGCCATCCGCGATGTGGCCGCCCTCCTGCTCCCACGCCCACCAATGATTGTTGCGGCAGTCGCCCTCGATCTGATGAGCGGCAGTGGCAGCGCCCCACCGGAACGCCGCGGGAAACTCGAGCGGCGCATCCATCGCGTCTGAGTACCAACGCATCCGCGAGGTGACAAGCGCGCGGCGTCGTTCGAAGTCAGGCGAAGCGTCGCATGATGCGCCGGAACAACCCCGGCGCCGCCGTCTTGAGGAACGTGCCGATCGCGTAGCTCGGCGGCACGGTGATCTCCGGTGTCTCGCGCCGGATCGCGCGCACGATCGCCTTGGCGACGCGGTCGGCGGAGATCGCGCGGCCGCGCGCATGGTCGGGGAAGGCGCCGAACGACGCATGATCGAAGAACTCTGTGGCAATGATGCCGGGATTCACGAGCGTCACCCCGACGCCCGTACCTTCGAGCTCGTAGACGAGACTCTCGCTGAAGCCGGCAAGCGCGAACTTCGACGCGCAATAGATGCTGTGATTGCGTGATCCGATTCGGGCCGCGATCGACGCCACGTTGACGACGTGGCCGCGACGACGCGCGAGCATGCCCGGCAATACCGCCCGCGTGCAGTGCAGGGCCGAATGGAGATTGGTCTCGAAGAGCGCGGCGACGTCCTCGGGGCTCGTCTCGAGAAACGACAGGTACCGTCCAACACCGGCGTTGTTGACGAGCAGGTCCAGCGAACCGAGCCGTGCGGCGACGTCAGCGACCGCCGCGGCGATCGCGTGAGGGCTGCGGACGTCACAGACGACCACCGCCGCCGTCCCCGCCGGTAGGCTCGCCGCAACGGCCTCGAGCCGATCACGTCGGCGCGCCAGGAGCGCCACGCGCGCGCCCCCCGCCGCAAGCGCCTGGGCGACGGCCGCACCGATGCCACTCGATGCCCCGGTGACGAGCGCGGTCGCGCCGGCAATCTCCACCGGCGGCATTCTGACCCGCAGCACCACGATTTGCCACCGTGGGGGGGCTCCAGTACCACCGGGACCGTGCGCGCCCGTGACCTCGACGTGCTCGGCTTTCCGAAGTTGCTCGACGCCCTCGCCGCGCGTGCGGTCTCCGAGCCCGGCGCCGAGCTCTGCCGCGCCCGGGTCCCGGCCCGAACGCGCGAAGCCGCCGAGAAGGCGCTCGAGCGCCAATGGAGCTTCTTTCGCCTGCTCGAGGTGAGCGGCTCACTGCCGCTCACGAGCTTTCCCGACGTTCGCGAATCGCTCGCGCTCGCGAGCCACGAGGGCGCGATGCTCCCGGGCGATCGCCTGGTCGAGATCCGAACCGTGTTACGGCAGATCCAGCTGCTGCAGCGCTTCCTGGCGACGCGCGTCGCCACACTGCCGGCGCTCGCCGATCTGCCGCGCCGCTTGCAGGGTCTGCCGGAGCTCGAAGCCGCACTCTCGCACATGCTCGACGACGGCGGCGTCCTCCTCGACGACGCGAGCCCACGTCTCTACGAGCTGCGCTCGGCGCTGCTCGAGCTGCGCCAGCAGATCGAGGATCGGCTCGCACGGTTGGTTCAGGGCGGAGAGAACGCCGGCATCGCCGATCGCTACGTGACGATCCGGAACAACCGCTTCGTCGTTCCCGTGAAGGCGGCGACTGCGACGCGCATGCCGGGCGTCGTGCAGGATCGTTCCGCGTCGGGTGAGACACTGTTCGTCGAGCCGATGTTCGCCATCGACCTGAACAACCAGCTGATGCTCCTGCGGAAGGAAGAAGAAGGCGAGGAGCGCCGCCTGCTCACGGTGCTGACGGCGCAGGTGGGGGCCGTCCGCGACGAGCTGGTGCGAGCCTGCGCAGCGCTCGCGGAGGTCGACGCGCTCCATGCCGGCGTGCTGCTGGCGCGACGGCTCGCGTGCACCTCCCCCGCGTTCGGCGATGCGACCTTCGACCTGCGCCGGGCTCGCCACCCGGAGCTCATCCTCCGCGACGCGACGGTGGTGCCCATCGACGTCCGTATCGGCGCCGACAAGCTCGCCCTCGTCGTGAGTGGTCCGAACACCGGCGGCAAGACGGTCGCGCTGAAAACGCTCGGCCTCCTCACGCTCATGGCGCAGGCAGGGCTACTGATCCCCGCGGAGGAGGGCAGCATCGTGCCGTGGGTCGAGGGCGTGTTCACGGATCTGTCGGACGACCAGAGCATCGAGCGCAATCTCTCGACTTTCTCGTCGCACGTCGTGAACCTGGTCGAGATCTTCGCCGAGCTGCACACGCCTGCGCTCGTGCTGCTCGACGAGCCCGGCGGGGGCACCGATCCGGAGGAGGGCGCGGCGCTCGCGGTCGCGCTGATCGACCGCCTGATTGCCGCCGGCATCCTCGTCGGCGTCGCCACGCACTACGCGCCCGTCAAGCTGTACGCGCTGAACGAGCCGCGCGTCGAGCTCGTCGCCGTCGACATCGATCCCGTGACCTTCGTCCCGCGCTATCGGCTGGTGTACGGCTCGGTCGGCGAGAGTCTCGGCCTCGCCATGGCGCGCCGCCTGCGCTTGCCGGCGGACGTCATCGAAGCGGCGGAAACACGCCGCGAGTCGGCGGCGCGGGAACTCGCGACTGCGATCGCCAAGCTCGAAACCAGCCGCCGGCGCTACGAGGACGAGCGCAGCGCGATCGCCGAGGAGCGGCGCGCGCTCGCGGAGCTCGAGTCCGAGCGCGCCTCCCTGGTCGCGGAGCTCGGCGAGCGCCGCCGTGAGCGCTGGAGCCGCGAGCTCGACGAGGCGCGCGAGTTCGTGCGCGAGCTCAAAGCCGAGGGCCGGGCCGCGCTCGAGATCCTGCGCCGCCGCGAGCCCGGAACCAGCACGGCCGTCGCGACCTTCGCGGGCAAGGCGACGGCCGCAATCACCGCGCGCGCGGCCGAGATCGCCGGCGCGCCCGCCAGCGTCGACGAGCCGCCGCAGCTCGGCGACAACGTGGAGGTCGTCGGCACCAGCATTCGCGGCGAGCTGATCGAGATCCAGGGCGAAACGGCGCGCTTGCGGAGCGGGTCGCTCACGTTCCAGGCGCCCGTCGCCAACCTCCGTCGGCGCTTGCCCGATGCTCCAACCCGAACCAAGACGACGGCACGACCTCGGCCGCGCCTGATGGACGACGACGTACCGCACGAGCTGAACCTCATCGGCATGCGAGTCCGCGAGGCGCTCGATCGTCTCGAGTCGTTTCTGGACAAGGCGCAGGAGGCCGGGGTCGGTTCGGTGCGGATCATCCACGGCCTCGGGACCGGCGCGTTGAAGCGAGCGATCGCCGAGTTTCTGGCGCGGACGGCTTACGCGACCTCGTTCCAGGACGCCGAGCCGAACGCGGGCGGGCTCGGCGTCACGATCGCGATCTTGACCTAGCGTTAGCCGGCGACGGGTCCGACGAGGATCACGGGCCCGGTCGGCGCCGGCGAGCCGCCGTGGGGCTCGATCGAAACCGCAAAGGCCGTCACCTCGGAGGGGCGCGGCACCTTGGGCACACGGATCGCGCCACCCCGTGCGTCGGCGACGGCGATCAGCCCAGCTGGCTCGGGAGCGTTCTTGCCGCGAATGACCCAGAGCTCGTACGTCTTGCCGGCGTCGGCGGGCGCCAGACCGGAGAGCACGATCGCCGCATCGCCCGTGCCGGCGTCGACCAACACGCGGCCCGCGCCCGTCACGCCGGCTTGCGGCGCGAGCGTCGCGGTCATCACGCGCGGACCGCCGACCAAGCGCAGCACCTCGGCTTGCGCATCGAAGGCTTCGCGGAGCCCGGCGAGCGCGCGGCCTTGCTCGTCGATGCGCACTGCGAGCGCACCGTTCTGTCCGACGAGCGTCGCGATCTCGGCGCTGCGCTCGCGTCCGCGTTGCAGCTCGCGCGTCAGCAGCCCGCCGAGGACGAGCGCGAGCATGGCCGCGACCGCGCCGACGATCCGAGCGCGACGAACGCGCGGGTCCGCGGCAACAGTCCCACTTTCGGTGGGGTTCGCGATCGCAAGCACGCGCGCGCGTAACGCGGCCGGCGCGGGGGTGGCGTACGCCTCCGCCAACGCTTCGAGCGCCGCGTCGTCGAGGTCGCGTTCTTCGACGCCTATGGTGGGATCAGTCGCCATGACCTTCGCTACGAACGATGAACGCGCGCAGGCGCAGTACGCCTTCGCGAATCCGGGTTTTGACCGTCCCGAGCGGCATCCCTTCGCGCTCGGCAATCTCGCTGTGAGAAAGTCCCTCGAAGTACGCGATCTCCACGGCCCGCCGCTGATCGGGAGGGAGACCGGCGAGCGCCGACCGGATCCGCGCCGCGCGTTCCTCGCGGGCGGCGACGTCGTCGGGTTGCTCGCTCGGGATCTCCGCGCTTGCGTCGTAGCTTTTTTCCATCTCGGCGCGCCCGCGGACGCCGCGCGACCGCAGTTGATCGATCGCGACGTTCCTGACGAGGCGGAGAAACCAGGGCCGCGCCCGGCCCCGTTCCGGATCGAAGGTGTCGGCCCGGCGCCACACCCGCAAGAAGGCCTCCTGCACGGCATCCTGGGCCGCGTCGGGGTTGCGGGCGATGCGGAGTGCCATGCCGTAGGCTAGCGATGAAAGGCGATCGTAGAGCATTCGGAGCGCGCCCTCGTCGCCTCGCACCATGCGCGCGAGGAGACCGGCTTCTATGTCTTCGGTGTCGTCCAGCCTGCGCGCTCCAGCCCCGCTCATAGCAGAATTGGACTTGGGGCCGCGCCCACCGATAGACACGACATTAGTGACGGGAGTGACCGTTCGATCCGCACGCAATCTCGCTCGCTGTTACGGCGAGGTTGGCCCGTCGGATTGGCGGGAGGCTCCATCCGAGCCGAAGGTCCCGCACGTAGAGGTGAGACCATGACGGCGACGCCATTCGACCTCGACGCATACATCAGCCGCTCGCAAGCCGTGGACATCCAGGCGATCGCCTGGGACCAGGTGCCGGCCCATCCACTCTCGGAGGATGCCGTCCGGGCATTGCGCTACATGCAGGACATCGAGAGTCACACGATCATCTACCTCCGGACCTTGCTGGATACCCGGGTCATCGATGACCCCGAGGTCGCGACGTTCCTCGCGTGCTGGCTTTACGAGGAGAC
Source organism: Binatia bacterium (assembly GCA_039917665.1). Lineage (GTDB taxonomy): Bacteria > Desulfobacterota > Binatia > UTPRO1 > UTPRO1 > UTPRO1. Next base: position 21,394 of record JBDSJB010000359.1, on the reverse strand, counting down.
CTTTCACGGCATCGCGCTCGCGCGTTTCGTCCGTTCCGCCGGCCACCCGCTCGATCTCCGAGCGCGCTCCGCCATGACCGTGAAGCAGACGGTCGAGGCTCGCCTCACGTCGTGGCTCGCCTGGGCGTGGCCCAACTTCGTCGCCGTTCACATGGTCTGGGGCGCGATCAACGAGCTGACCGCGCTCACGGCCTATCGCCGCCTGTCCGCCGTGGTCGATCATCCGGTGCTGCGCGATCTCCTCGATCGGATCGCACGCGACGAATCGCGGCATTTCTACTTCTACTTCAAGCAGGCCGAGCGCCGGCTTGGACACGCGGGAACGGCACGGGTCGCGCGGACGATCGTCGAGCGCTTCTGGGGTCCGGTCGGAAGCGGCGTACAGCCGCTCAGCGAGACGCGTTTTCTCGCGCGCTATCTCTTTGCGGGCGCCGAAGGGCGCACGGCAGCACAGAAGGTCGACGCCACCATCCGCGACCTGCCTGGCTTCGCCGGCATTCCGTTGCTGGAAGCGTGGATCGATCGCACCGAGCCCGGCGTCGTCAACTCCGACGAGAGCTGGGCAACCGCCCGCGCCGCCGTATAGGCCTCGTCAGTCGCGCAGCATGACGCCGCGGAACTCGGCCCAATGGTGACCGAGGTGCTCGAGCTCACCCTGGTCGATGGCCTCGCGAGCGGCCTTGAACATGACCTCTTCCTCGCGGGCGAGATGGCGACGCGTGACGTCGAGGAGTGCCTTGATCTGCTCCCGCAGCACCGTTGCATCCTGCAACCGAAACATCGCCCGGATCTGCTGGTCCATCAGCTCGTGCTCGTGGCGGAGACACTTGAGCGGTCCGAGCGACCCGGTGTGCTTCTCGTACGGTTGAAAGAGGGTCTCGTCCTCGATGCGGGCATGACCGAGCAACGTGATGGCGAGAGGCTCGGAGGCGGCTCGGAGCTCGCCGGCCGTCTGATAACGCTCGAGCGCTTCCTCGAGCTGTTCCACGAGAAGGTGCACGATGCCGTGCTCGCCGAGTAGTGCCTGAGTGACGTCCATGGGAGCTCCTATGCCGAGCCTTCGGTATCACGAATCAACATGGTGAGCTCGTCGCGACCAACCAGATACTGCTCGGCGCAGAATTCGCAACGGACCTCTGCCTGGCCGTCCTTCTGGATCATCTCTTCGATCTCGGTGGTTCCGAGTAGAAGCAACGCGCCGAGCACCCGGTCGCGCGTGCACGGGCACGCGAAGCTCACGGGCTCCTCGGCGATCCAGCGGACGTCGAGCCCGGCGAGCACGGCACTGAGAATCTCGCGTGGACCATCTCCGCGCCGGATGAGCGTCGTCACGTGCGGCAGCGCGGCGACGTTCTGTTCGATCAGCGCCGCGAGATCTTCGGCCGCGCCGCTCAAAATCTGAACGAGAAACCCGCCGGCAGCTCCGACGCTCCCGTCGGTGTTGACGAACACGCCGAGGGCGGTCGCCGACGGCATTTGCTCCGACGTGACGAGGTAGTGCGTGATGTCCTGCGCAATCTCGCCGGAGACGAGCTTCATGACGCTCCGGTACGGCTCTTTGTTCCACGGCTGCGTCCGCATCACGCAGAGGAGGCCGTCGCCGATCGCGCCCGCGACGTCGAGCTTGCCGCTTTTGGACGGCAGGTGCGTCTCTGGACGCGAAACGTAGCCGCGCACCTGTCCGTTGCCCGTCGTGCTCACCATCACCCGCCGCAACGGACCGTCGCCGACGAGCTCGATCGAGAGCCGCTCCTCGTCCTTCATGGTGGCGCCTAGTAGCAGACCCGCGGTGAGCGTCCGGCCAAGCGCGGCGGTGGCGGTGGGGAAGGTCCCGTGCCGCTGGCGCGCGTCCTCCACTACCCCGGTCGTGAGCGCCGCGAGCGCACGGATCGTCTCGCCCGCCGCGCTCGCCCGCAGCAAGAAATCGCCGGGCGAATTCATGGCGCTCCTTCGTACGGAACCGCCAACGTCGCCGGCGGCAGACACGTCTCGTCGCTGCAGGCCTGGTAGGCGAGCTGCGCGTCGAAGCGCGGGGGCAAGGCACCCCCCAGCTTCACGCGAATCGCGAACGTGCCTTCGTAGAGACGTAGCGCCGTGCCGGCCGCGAACGCGAGGCTGTGCACGACCGCGTCCGGGTAGCGAATGGACTCGACGGTCGATCCTGTCAGCGGGGTGATCTCGAGCGTGGTCGGAATCAGGTAGGAACGATCCGGATCGTTGGCGTTCAAGTGCCACCCGCGCTCGAGCGTGACGGTGAGGGTGAGCTCGCTACCGCCCGCCTTTTGCCACTTGGCATCGAGCTTGGGTCCGGCGGCACGCGCGCTCGCGGCGAGGAGCAGGGTAAGGACAACGGCGATGACCATACCTGGGACGCTTCTCGATCCCGATTGTCTTGCGGACGATCTACCTTCCGGATACAGGCACCCGGCCATATGCGCCCTGCTCGAATCGGCGGCCTCGTCGTGCTGGTGTTGGTGTGGTGTATGGCGGTGGTGCCGGCCTGGGCCGAGGGCGATAGTCCCATCAAGCTGCGCGAATGGGGCATTCGCGCCGGTGGCGGCATCAACCCCTCGAGCAAGATCGAGTACTACGCTCTGCATCCCTACGTCGGCCTCGCGTTGTGGGATCCGGCGTCGCGTTGGTTCGAGCAGTACGGCATCCGCGCGCTCTGGATGATCGAGCCCTGGGTCGCGTACGTCAACGACAACCACGGGAAGCACCAGACCGACAGCTTCGAGATCGGCGTCAGTCCGATCTTCATCCGGCTCGTATTCGGAGAGTATGCCGTGCGCCCGTTCATCGAGGCCGGCGAGGGGGCAGTCTACACGGATCTCCGCAAGCAAGATCTCGGAAGCCGACTGCAGTTCACGTCGCAGTTCGGCGTTGGGCTCGAGTACGAGATCAGTCCCGACATGGCAGTCGGCATTCAAGCGCGCTACCGCCACATGTCGAACGCCGGCATGGCCAGCAGCAATCCCGGCATCAATACGATCTACGGCCTCGTCGGCCTGACCTTTCGCTGACCGGCGACTCAACGGATCTTGGCGAGCTTCGCGCTGCCCTCGTCGGACGGCGGAATCGGCGTCGAGGCCGAGAGCGGGACTCGCTCGACGATCTCGAGACCGTAGCCGGGTAGACTGACCAGCCGCCGCGGGTGATTGGTCAGCAGCCTGATCTTCCCGACGCCAAGGTCGCGGAGAATCTGCGCGCCGATGCCGTAGTCGCGAAACTCGTTCAGGCGGAGGCCAGGATTGGTGCTCGGCTGACCGGACGAGGGCTCGACGCCGGCGAAGAGATCGACGCCGTGCTCTTCGCGACGGAGGTAGAGAATGACGCCGCGTCCTTCGTCGGCGATCATCTGCATCGCCTGATGGAGTACGGCTCCCGTGTCGCGCTTGGTGTAACCAAAGACGTCGCCGGGAAGGTACTCGGCATGGGCTCGCACGAGCGTCGGCGTGTCGGGCGTGATCTTGCCGCGGACGAGCGCCAGGTGCTCACCGCCGTCGACGTCGCTTCGATAGACCACGGCGCGGAAGTCGCCGCCGAAACGGGTCGGCAGGCGCGCCTCGGCGATGCGGTGCACGAGCGAATCGTGCCGCAAGCGATACTGGATCAGCTCGGCGACCGTCGCGATCTTGAGGTTGTGGGTGGCGGCGAACACCTCGATGTCGGGGAGCCGGGCCATCGAGCCGTCGTCCTTCATGATCTCGCAGATCACGCCAGCGGGCCGGAGTCCGGCGAGGCGCGCGAAGTCGACGGCGCCTTCGGTTTGACCCGTCCGCACGAGGACGCCGCCACGACGCGCGCGGAGCGGGAAGATGTGGCCGGGGCTCGTCACGTCACCCGGGCCGGCACCTTCGCGAACGGCCGTCAGGATGGTCGTTGCGCGATCCGCCGCCGAGATCCCGGAGCCGATGCCGCGCCGAGCATCGATCGAGAGGGTGAACGCGGTGCCGAGCGGCGTGCTGTTCTCGGCGACCATCATCGGGAGGCCGAGCTCGGCGAGCTTTTCGTCCGTCAGCGGCAGGCAGATGAGGCCGCGTGCATAGCGCGCCATGAAGGCGATCGCCTCCGGCGTCACCTTCTCCGCCGCCATGCAGATGTCGCCCTCGTTCTCCCGATCCTCGTCGTCCATCAGGACGATCATGCGACCGGCGCGGATCTCGGCGATCGCTTCTTCGATCGAGACCAGATTGGGGCTCATCGCTCGGAACCATATCCGGGCGGCAGCGGAGAGGGAACCGCGGCCCGAACGCGGTTTTGCGAGGTTTTCTCGCTATTCGACGGTGACGCTCTTGGCGAGATTGCGCGGCATGTCGACGTCGCTGCCGCGATAGACCGCGATGTAATACGCGAGGAGCTGGAGCGGGATCGTCAGCAGGAGCGGCAGCAGACACGGGTTGCTGGTCGGCACCTGAATGATCTCCCAGGCGATATCCTCGAGCTCGGGTGAGGGCGCGTCGGTGATGACGATGATGCGTCCGCCGCGCGACTCGACCTCCTTCATGTTGGAGAGCGTCTTGGCGTAGACCGCGTCCTTCGGGAGAAGCACCACGACCGGCATCGCCTCGTTGATGAGCGCGATCGGCCCGTGCTTCATCTCGCCGGCGGCGTAGCCCTCGGCGTGGATGTAGGAAATCTCCTTCAGCTTGAGCGCGCCTTCGAGCGCGATCGGATAGTTGAGACCGCGACCGAGGTAGAGGAAGCTCTTGGCATCGCCGTACTTCTTGGCGATCTTCTCGATCGACCGTTCGCGCTGCAGGCACTCTTCGATCCGCGCCGGAAGGTTGACGAGGTCGGTGATCAGCGACTGCGCCGCGTCGTGGTCGATGAGACCGCGACGGCGCGCGAGGTAGAGCCCGAGCAGATAGAAGACGGTGAGCTGGGTCGTGAACGCCTTCGTGCTGGCGACCGAGATCTCGGGACCCGCGTGGGTGTAGATCACCGCGTCGGCGCGCCGGGCGATGCTCGAGTCGACCGCATTGCAGATGGCGAGCACCTTGGCGCCGCGCTCGCGGGCGGCTTCGACGGCCGCGAGCGTGTCCGCCGTCTCACCCGATTGCGAGACGACGATCAGCACGGTCCCGGGTTCGACGACTGGGTCGCGGTAACGGAACTCGCTGCCGTAATCGACCTCTGCGGGAATACGCGTGATCTTCTCGAGGAAGTACTTGCCGACGAGACAGGCGTGCCACGCCGTGCCGCAGGCGACGAGCGTGATGCGCTTGGCTTGTGCGAGCCACGGTGCGCCGGCGAGCTCGTCCAGGCTGACGTCGGCTTCCTCCTGCAGCAAACGGCCGCGCATCGTGTCGATGATGGCTTGCGGCTGCTCGTGGATTTCCTTCAGCAAGAAGTGGCGGTACCCACCCTTCTGAGCGGTGACCGGATCCCACGCGACCGTGCGCGGCTCGCGGATGACAGGCTCACCGGCGAACGTGGTGACCTTCACCTCATCGCGCGTGACCTCCGCCATCTCGCCGTCCTCGAGGAAAAGGACGCGGCGCGTGTGGTCGAGAATCGCGGGAATGTCGGAGGCGACGAAGTTCTCGTTGTCGCCGAGGCCGATGACGATGGGCGTGGCGCTCTTGGCGGCGACGAGGCGATCGGGACGATCCTCGTGCATGACGACGATCGAGAACGATCCCTCGAGCTGTGCGATGGCTTTCCGCGCGGCGTCGACGAACTCCAACCCGTTCTGCACGCACTCGTCGATGAGATGCGAGATCACCTCGGTGTCGGTCTCGGAGCTGAAGCGGCGCCCGCGTGCCTGCAAGGCGGCACGGAGCTCGAGATAGTTCTCGATGATGCCATTGTGGATGACGACGATGCGACCGGCGCGATGCGGATGCGCATTCTGCTCGGAAGGACGACCGTGGGTCGCCCAGCGCGTGTGTCCGATGCCGACCGAGCCGGTGATCGGATCTTCACGGAGAAGGTTCTCGAGGTTCGCGAGCTTGCCGATCGCGCGCCGGACGGCGATCTCGCCGTTGTGGAACGTGGCGACACCTGCCGAGTCGTAGCCGCGATACTCGAGCCGTTTCAGCCCCTGAACCAGAATGAACGATGCATCACGATCGCCTACGTATCCGATGATCCCACACATCAGCGTTTCCCTCGGCGCCCAGCCCGGGCGCGTGCAACTCCCCGCGCGGCGACGGCCTTGCGCTTGGGAGTACGTTTCTTCGGCTGCGCGACCTTCCGCGGCGTAGGAGCCGCCGGACTCGCGGCCTTCGCGCCTGCACTGCGGGCGCGACGGCGTTCGACCCAACCCGCCACGGTACGCTGCGGCACTCGGCTCACCACGAGAGCCCCCGCGGGCACGTCGCCGGTGACCGTCGTGCCGGCACCCACGTAGGCATCGTCACCGACCGTCACCGGCGCGACCAATTGCGTGTCGCTGCCGATCTGGACGCGGTCGCCGATGACGGTCCGGTGCTTCGCGAAACCGTCGTAGTTGCACGTGATGGTACCGGCACCGATGTTGGTGGCACTGCCGATTTCACAATCGCCGAGATACGTCAGGTGATTGGCCTTCGTGCCACGTCCGAGCTTCGCCTTCTTGGTTTCGACGAAGTTGCCGATGTGCACGGCCTGGCCGAGCTCGGTGCCGGGCCGCAGATGGGCGAACGGGCCGATGATCGAGTCGTCGCCCACGACGGCCTCGGTGATCACGACGCTCAACTTCAGGTGGACGCCGTCTCCGAGCGTGGCGTCACGCAGGAACGCCGTTCCGTCGAGCTGGCAGCCGCGTCCGACGACCGTACGTCCGAGCAGCTGAACGTTGGGACCAATCTCGGTGTCACTGCCGATCGTGACGTCTACCTCGATGTAGGCGGTGGCGGGATCGCGGAAGGTGACTCCCTCACGCATCCATTTCTCCACCAATGCTTTGCGCGCTCGCTCTTCCAAAATCGCCATGTCCTCTCGTGAATTGATGCCGGCGACCTCGCCGGGATCGGCGACGGGCCGCGATTCGACGCGCTCGCCGGCCGCGACGGCCATGGCGACGATGTCGGTGAGATAGTACTCGCGTTGCGCGTTGTCGGCACGCAACTGGGATAGGGCCGGCCAGAGCGCATGCGCTCGAACACAATAGATGCCTGGGTTGATCTCGCGGATGCCGGTTTCGGAAGGCGCGAGGTCACGCTGCTCGACGATGCCGCGCAACCGACCGTCCGCGTCGCGGACGATGCGCCCGTAGCCGGTCGGGTCGTCCACCGTCGTCGTCAACAAGGATAGCGTCGCGTCGGCGGCGCGGTGGTGGCCCAGCAGATCTTCGAGGGTCTTCGCGTTCAGGCCCGGGACGTCGCCGTAGAGGATGAGGACGTTGCCGTCGAAGCTCGCGAAAGCGTCGGCCGCGGCCCGAACTGCGTCGCCGGTGCCGCGTTGCTCGACCTGGCGCGGGTAGGTCACGACCCCGGCGATCGGATTGCGCTGCAAGTACTCGGTGCAGACGCGTTCGACCTCTTCGGCCTCATGCCCGACCACGACCGCCAAGCGGATGGGGGCCAGGGCCCTCGCGGTGTCTAATACCGACAAAATGAACGGTTTTCCGGCGACGGCGTGCAGCACCTTCGCGCGGTCGGACCGCATGCGGGTGCCGCGACCGGCGGCAAGAACGACGATTCCCAGTGGCGACGTAGCGACCATGCGCAAGCGCCATGTTCTACACCGCCGAAAGCGGCTTTCCCACCTGCAAAAAACGCTTCGAAGGCGCTCAGTCCGTGCTGAGGCGGCGATACTGCCCGCAGAAAAACAGCAGCGGATCGCCACCCACCGCCTCGAGCTCTTCGACCTGACCGATGTAGATGGTGTGGTCGCCGGCGTCGTGGACGTCGACCACCCGGCACTCGACGGCAGCCACGACGCCTTCGAGCACTGGGACCCCGGTCGTGCCGTCCCGATGCGCGACGTCGACGAATTTGTCGCCACCCGACACCGCAAAGCGTCGCGACAGATCCTGGTGATCGAGACCGAGGATGTTGATCGCGAAGAGCTTGGATCGTTCGACCGCCGGATGACTCTCGGCTCGCTTGTCGACACACACGAGCAGAAGCGGCGGCGTGAGCGAGACCGAGCACACGGCGTTGGCAGTGAGGCCGTACGGCTTGCCGTCGACGTCGCGCGTGGTGATGATGGTCACTCCGGTCGCGAAGTGCCCCATGACTCGACGTAGCTCCGTGCGATCGATCGGCATGGTTTCTCGGGTCGCCCTGGCTTGCCCTTCCGAACTTCTTATTGCAAATTGCTCGCGTTGACCATGTTGCGGAACATGGTGGCTCTCGTCGTGGTGGCCGTGGTGGTGAGTACGCTGGTGGCGTGCGCGCTGTTGGTACCCCCGCCGCCTCCGCCTGATCCTGCCACCCTCGTTACTCCTACTCCGACCGCCTCACCGACGCCCGCGTTCGCGTGGGCGAGAGGCAGCGAGTACTCGATCGTCGTTCGGAAAGATGAACGAACACTCACGGTCTACCGCCACAACGAGCAGACGAAGGTCTACCCCGTCGTGCTCGGAATCGCGTCGTCCGGAGCGAAAGTCTATCAAGGCGACTTGCGCACCCCCGAGGGCGTCTACCGCATTCTCTCCAAGCATCCGCACCAACGCTGGAGCCGATTCATGCTGCTCAGCTATCCCAACGACGAGGATCGCGGGCATTACGCAATGGCCCTGAGTGAGGGGCGCGTTCCGATCATCGACGGGCGGGCGCCGGGAATTGGCAGCGCCGTCGGCATCCATGGCACCGATCGTGAGGACTCGAACGCACGCGGCGACGATTGGACGTTCGGGTGTGTCTCGCTCCTGAACCAACACGTGGCCGAGCTGTACGACATCGTTCCGATCGGGACGCCGGTTTTGATCGTCAAGTAGACGCGCCCGTCTCTACGACGCGGCCTCGCCCATCACGAGATCGATCAGGCGCTCGAGCTCGGGCAACCAGGCTCCGACGGCCTGTGATTCTGGCACCACGATCTCGAGCTTCTCGTTCGGGAGCAGTCGCACCGCTCCAGGATCGCGCTTCGAGAGCGGGATCACGACGGCTTCGCGCGAGATGCCGCGGCGATCGAGCACGGTGAAGATCTCTTCGATTTCCGGCAAGCGTATGACCGCCACAGTCACCTCCTCGGGGCATGGGTATTGCTGTTTTCCTCCTCGAAAGGAACTCGACCACGCGGGTGTTGAGTCGAAGCTCTTCGAGTGTGCCGCAGCGACACACTCGATGACACACGCGTGCCATCGATGACCATCGCGGCACATTGCGATCGATGCCTGACCATACTTTGGACGAGACTCCAGGCGGGCACGCTCCCGCGACGACCGTAGACCTACGACTGCAGTCACTCGTGTTGGCGGTCGCCGCTGGCGCGCTGTCGGCGCTCGGGGGCGTAGCGGCGGTCATCGTGCCGTCCTTCGCCGCACCAATCGCGTTGGCGTTGAGCATCGTCGGCGTCGGCGCGAGCGCGGGCGCCTGGCTCCTCGCCCTTCGGCGGCGGCAACTCGACGGCGATCTTGCCGACGTTCACGCGCTCAACTCGAGGCTCCGTGACAGCGCCGTCCGGAAAGACGAGTTCCTCGCGAGCGTGTCGCACGAGCTCCGGACGCCGCTGAACGTGGTGCTCGGGTACATCGATCTCTTGCTGGACCACTCGTTCGGCCCGCTCGAGCCGGCACAGCGTGACATCCTGCACCGCATCACCAAGAACGCGAGCAACCTGTCGCATCTGATCAATGATCTCGTGGATCTGTCGCGTATCGATGCCGGTCGAATGCCCATCGAGATGGAGGTGGTCGAGCTCGGCCCATTGTTCGCCGACCTTTCCGCCGTGATGGACGTTCTACTCGCGGGACACGACGTCACCTTCGAGTCGGCGATCGCGCCCGAGTGCGGGTATGTGCACGCCGATCCAGACCGGCTGAAGCAGATCGTCTCGAATCTTCTGGTGAACGCCGTGAAGTTCACCGAGCGCGGGTCGATCGCGCTCCGCGCCACCTCGAACGGTGCGGGATACGTATCGATCGTCGTCAGCGACACCGGAATCGGCATCCCGGGCGCGGATCAGCGGATCATCTTCGAGCCGTTCCGTCAGGTGCACGATCGCGAGCGTCGGGCCCCTGGAGCCGGCCTCGGGCTCTCGATCTCGTCGCGATTGGCGACGCTCATGGGCGGCACGCTCGGAGTCGAGAGCGCACCGGGACGGGGCTCGAGCTTCACGCTCGTCCTCGACGCGACCACGCCGGCGGTCAGCGCACCGCCGTATCCGATGCGCAAGGTATCCTGATCGCGCTAGCGGCGCTGTAACGCAAGCCAGTGAAACGCGACGACGACGAGGGCGTGCGTGATCTCTCCGCTGCGCATCAGCTCGGGAATGCGCGCGAGCGGCACCAGCACGACCTCGGTTTCCTCGGTCGCGTCGAAGCTCGTGTCGTGTCGGCGTTCGACGTCGTACGCGACGAACGAATGACAGCGGTTGTTTTGAATCGCCGGGTTTGGATGGATGATGCCGAGAGGCTCGACGCGTTCCGAATCGTAGCCACTCTCCTCGATCATCTCGCGGCGTGCCGCGACGAGCGTCGAAGGGTCCTCCGCGTCGACCATGCCACCGGGGATCTCGAGCGTGCAGTCGCGGATGCCGTGGCGCCATTGCCGAATCAGCACCACGTCCTGCGATGCCGTGATCGGGATGATGTTCACCCAATCGGGCGATTCGAGGACGTGGAAATCGTGCTCCGCGCCGTCGCGTGAGAAGCGTGACCGATCGCGGCGAATCGAGAAAATACGACAGGCATACGCGATCTCGCTCGCGAGCCGTTCCCAGGTGTGGAGAGTCTTCGACATCGGCAGCCCTCAGTCCGAAGAAACGAGCCGGCGGTACTCCACGGCCGGACACCGATCCATCACGACGGTGATGCCGGCAGCCCGCGCCCGGGCCGCGGCCTCCTCGTGGATCACGCCGAGCTGGAGCCAGAGAATGCCGGCGGCGATCGCGATTGCATCCTCGACGATCGCCGGCACGAGCTCGGAGCGGCGAAACACGTCGACCATGGTGACGGGAACCTCGATGTGCCGGAGGGATCCGTAGCAGCGGAGGCCGAGAATCTCGCGCGCCTGTGGGTTCACCGGGATGACCCGATGACCCATCGTCTGAAGAGCACGCGCCACCTTGTGGCTGTCTCGCGTCGGATCGGGCGAGCAGCCGACGACCGCGACGGTCATCGGCAACGTCAAAATCTCCCGGATCTCGTCGTCGGAGGGATTGCCGAAGCTCATGATCCGACGTTGCAACGGTGCGGCGCGGAGATCAACCAGTGAACGGCGGGGCCAATCGGTCGATGGCCTTCTCGAGACAGCGCCGGATCTGGTCGCGGCAGGCTTGATAGAAGTGCTCGTCCCGGCCGGCCGGGTCTTCGACGTCGTCGGACTCGCCTGCGGCTTCCGCGAGCGTCACCACGTCCTTGCCGTTTGCCTCCGGAAAGTCCGCGAGCATGCGCTTCTGCTCCGCGGTCATCGTGACGATCACATCGGCGTCGCTCAGCCGATCGCGATGGCGCTTCAAATCGCACGCCATGGTGTCGGGTGAGATGTGGATCTCGTCGTCACGCAGCACGAGGCGCGCATCCATCGAAACGAGACTCGTGTCGCGCGCGTACGGCGCGATCCCACCCGACGTGACCACGACGTCGTCGCGACCGCGCTCCGCCAACATCTTCTTGAGCAGCGCCTCGGCGATGATGCTCCGGCTGACGTTGGCGTGGCAAACGATCAGGATGCGACGACGCGTAGTCGACGACAGCTCAGAGGCCCTCGGCGAAGACGTCGTTCATGGTTTCCTTGCGGGTGCCGCCCTTGGCGAGCTCGGCCTTGAGTGCGGCGCCGAGGTCGGCCGCTTCCCATTCGCCGCCCTTCTTCGCCTTGCCGACCGAGTGCCAGCCCTGCATGAGCCACACCGTACCGCCACCGACGCGGAAGATCTCGCCGTGCACGCCCGCGGCGTCGTCGCTCGCGAGCCATGCCACGAGCGGAGCCACGTTGGCCGGGCTGAACACGTCGAACTGACCTTCAGGAACTTCTTGTCCCATGAGCGCTGCCGTCGCCGGCGTCGCTTCGACCGTGAGGCGCGTGCGCGCGACAGGGGCAATGGCGTTCACGGTGACGCCGTACTTCGCCATCTCCTTGTCGATGATGACGGAGAACGCGGCGATCGCGGCCTTGGCTGCGCCGTAGTTGCTCTGGCTCGGATTGCCGAGGAGGCCGGAGTCGGATGCGGTGTTGATGATCCGACCGTTCAGGAGGTTGCCGATCTTGTGCTGCTCGCGCCAGTAGACGCAGGCGTGACGCGTGCAAGCGAAGGTGCCCTTCAGGTGCACCGCGATCACGGAATCCCAGTCTTCCTCCGACATGTTGAAGATCATGCGGTCGCGGAGGATGCCGGCATTGTTCACGACGGCGGTCAGCTTGCCGAACGTGTCGACGGCGCACTCGATGATGCGTTGGGCGCCCTTGAAGTCGCTGACACTGTCGCCGTTCGCGACCGCATCACCGCCCGCCGCCTTGATCTCGTTCACGACGTCTTGCGCCGGTCCGGTGCTGGCGCCGCTGCCGTCGAAACCACCACCGAGATCGTTGACGACGACCTTGGCGCCGAGCTTCGCCATCAGCAACGCTTCTTCGCGACCGATTCCGCGGCCCGCACCGGTGACTACGACAACTTTGCCGTCGAGAAGCATGAACGAAACCTCCTGGGGGATACCCCGAAACGAACTTTTTGGTGGGATTCGAGTGTCGGATCGTGTGCCCCACGACCCCTGGGTTGTCAAGCTTCTCGGGCGTCGCCTTGTCATTGAAAACCGCGTGTGGCAACGTCCGGCGCGGTCACACCCCACGGTGGCCGTGCCGCCAGAAAAGGTGCGCCGCCCGTGTCGAGGGTCCGGCGTCATGACTCGAAAGGAATTCCGACGACTCGTGACGGAAGTGCTCGAAAATCTGCCCGCCGAGTTCGCGTCGCGCATCACCAATGTCGAGGTCGTCGTCGAGGACGAGCCGACGGATGAGCAGATTCGCGGCGTCGGTCTCGACCCGATCGAGGACACGCTCTTCGGCCTCTACGAAGGGATCCCGCTCGAGGATCGCGGAATCGCGTATGCGGCGCTGCCGGACAAGATCTCGATCTTCTACCTCCCGATCGTCGAGAGTTGCGCCTCGACGGCGGAGATCCGCGACGAGATCCGCACTACCGTCCTCCACGAGATCGCGCATTTCTTCGGCATCGACGACGAGGAGCTCGACGAATGGGGCTACTAGCCGTCGCCGAACGTCATGTCGGGCTTTGATCCGGGTCGGCGAGCCCGCAACCTCGAACGACTCGCCAACGAGACGTTCGACGTGCTGGTCATCGGCGGCGGCATTACGGGTGCCGGTGTCGCGCGGGAGGCGGCGCTCCGGGGATTGACGGTCGGGCTCGTCGAAGCGCGGGACTTCGCCGCTGGCACGAGCAGCCGGTCATCGAAGCTGATTCACGGTGGGCTGCGTTATCTCGAACAGGGCGAGATCGCGCTCGTGCGCGAGTCGGCCACCGAACGCAAGTCCCTCCGGCGGATCGCTCCGCACCGAACGGCGGTCGCGCAGATGTTCTTGCCGGTTCACGGTCGCACGAGTGCGGGCCTCTACAAGCTGCGGGTCGGCCTCGCGCTGTACGAGAAGCTCGCCTCGGTCGTCACCGAGGAGCACCATCGCGTGCTCGGCAAGACAGAGGCGATCGCGCTCGAGCCCAATCTCAATCCCGAGCGTCTGCAGGGGGCGATCGTCTATCCCGAGTACCAGACAGACGACGCGCGCCTCGTTCTCGACACGCTCAAATCCGCCGATCACGCGGGGGCAGTCGTCGCGAACTACGTACGGGTGACGGGGCTCGGAGCGTCGTCTGCGCCGCGCGTCGTCGCGGTCCGAGACGAAGAGTCTCGACTCGGCTTCGAGGTGCGGGCACATGCGGTCGTGAACGCGAGCGGTCCGTGGGTCGATGATCTCCGCAAGCTCGATCAACCCGACGATCGCCCGAGCTTGCACCTCACGAAAGGCATTCACATCGTGTTCCGCACGGCGGACTTGCCGGCGCGTCATTGCGTCGTCATGCGAGCGCAGGACGGCAGACCGGTGTTCGTCGTGCCGCGCGATGGCTACGTCTACGTCGGCACGACCGATACCAACTACGAGGGTCCGCTCGACGAGCCGGTCATCACCGGCGCAGACGTCGCGTACCTTCGAGAGGCCGTAGCACGTACCTTCACCGGCATCGCGGTAGAGCCCGCGCGGGCGATCGGCGCCTGGGCCGGCCTTCGGCCATTGATTCAGGAGGCCGGCAAGAAACCGTCAGAGATTTCCCGAAAGGACGAGATCGTCGTCAGCCCGAGCGGCCTGGTTACGATCGCGGGGGGCAAGCTCACGGCGTATCGCCGCATGGCCGAGCGCGTGGTCGACACGGTTGCCCCGCTCATCAAGAAGACCCTTCCCCCCTCCTCGAGCGCCGAGCTGATGCTGCCGGGCGGTGACCTCGCTGGGGCACGGGATCTCGAATCGTACGCCGCGCTTCCGGCCGTTCGTACCGCGTTGGCGAGCGTTCCAGCCGATACCGCCGCGCGTCTGATTGCGACCTACGGCAGTGATGCGCTCGACGTCGTCCGCCACGCCGACGGTCCGGATGCTCTGGCGACGTTCAGTACCGAAATTCCGCTGTCGGCGGCCGAGGTCCAGTACGCGATTCGTCACGAGATGGCCCAGACCTTGGTCGATGTTCTCGAACGAAGATCGCGGCTTGCGTATTTCGCCACCGAGGCGGCACGCGCCGCGGCGCCGCGGGTCGCTGACATCGCCGCCGGCGAGCTCGGGTGGGACGCGCATCGGACCGCGCACGAGGTCGAGAGTTTCACCCGCGAATGCGATGCCCGACTCGCATGGCGAAACACCTGAGCTTCGCACCGTAAGGAGATCCGCCCATGCCGACCCCCGAACGTATTCGCTCCGACCTACGCTCGCTCCTCGATCCAACAGGGGTGATCGACGATCCGACCGAGCTCGCGCGCGTCCGCCGCGACACCTGGGTAGTCTCGGTGTGGCGAAGCCTCCAAGATGCGCCAATCGCGGCGCCGACGTGCGTCGTCCGGCCCACGAACACGGCGGAGGTGAGCGCCGTGTTGCAGTATGCGTCGCGCGAGCAGATCGCGATCGTCCCGTTCGGTGCCGGCTCTGGGGTCTGCGGAGCCGTGTTGGCGCCTGAGCACTCCGTCGTCGTCGATCTCGGCGCCATGCGCGCGCTGAAGAACATCGACGAGGTGGCACTTCTCGCGACGGTGGAGCCCGGTCTCATGGGGTCGGAGTTCGAAGCGATGCTCAATCAGGCCGGCTACTCGATGGGGCATTTCCCACAATCGATCGCCTTGTCCACGGTCGGCGGCTGGGTTGCGACGCGCGCCGCCGGCCAGTTCTCCACCAAGTACGGCAATATCGAAGACATGCTCGTGGCGTTCGAGGCCGTCCTTCCGAACGGCGAGATCGTACGCACCCGGTCGGTCCCTCGCGCCGCCGCCGGGCAGGATCTACGTCACTTCTTTCTCGGCGCCGAAGGTACGACCGGAATTCTCACGGAGCTGACGTACGAGATTCATCCGTTGGCGCCGGCGACCGCGAAGCAGTCGCTCGCATTCCCGTCGATGAAAGCGGGGCTCGAAGCGTTGCGGCAGATCATGCGCGCTGGATGGCGCCCGGCGGTCCTCCGCCTCTACGACGAGATCGAGACTGGACGGTCGTTCGCCGGCGCCGCCAAAGAAGGTGAGAGTCTGCTCCTCCTGCTCACAGAGGGGCCGGCAGAGCTCACCGAAGTGGAGATCGCGGGGGCCGCGCGCATCGCTGGCGAGATTGGCGGGCGCGTCACCGGTCCCGAGTCGGTCGACAGCTGGTTGCATCATCGCAATCAGGTCCCTGGGTTCGAATACTTCCTCAAGCAAGGCATGGTCGTCGACACGATCGAGGTCGCCGCGACCTGGGATCGCATCGACCGACTCTATACCGGCGTACTCGCCGGCATGCGCGCGGTACCGGGCTTGATCGTCGCGTCGGGACACAGCTCACACAGCTATGGAACGGGGACCAACATCTACTTCACGTTCGCGGCCCGACCCGACGCCCCCGAGGGTCTCGAAGATCTCTACTTCAGGATCTGGAACGCAGCCATGGAGGCGACGCTCGCCGCCGGCGGCACGATTTCGCATCATCATGGGATCGGTCGCGTGCGCCGCGAGTGGCTCGCAAAAGAGCTCGGCTCTGCGTACCCGCTGCTTGCGCGCATGCGCCGCGCACTCGATCCAACCGGCATCATGAATCCGGGCGCATTGCTGCCGGTGAGCCCCACCGAGTGAGCTCCCACGTTCTGGCAATCGACGAGGGCGGGAGTGGTGTCCGCGCCTACGTCTTCGATCACGAGGGCCGCGAGGTCGCGACGGCGTATTCGGAGATCGCGCTGTCGTGCCCACGTCCGAGCTGGGTCGAGCACGACCCGATGGCGCTCTGGGAACGTACGCTCGACGTCGCGCGTACCGCGCTCCAGCGGTCGAAGGTTCCCGCGTCCGCCATCGCCGCGCTCGGACTCTGCAACCAGCGCGCCTCGGCATTGATATGGGACGCGGATACCGGCGCTCCGGTCTACCCGGCGATCGGATGGCAAGACCTCCGAACCGTCGAGTTCTGCGCTCAGCTGGGGAGCCGCGGGTACATACTGAGCCCGCTCCAGTCGGCCTCGAAATGGGCTTGGGTCCTCGAGAACGTCGCGGGGGCGCGCGCCCGTGCCGACGCGGGCCGCCTCCGCTTCGGAACGATCGATACGTGGCTCACGTGGCAGCTCTCGAAAGGATCTGCGTACGTGACGGACGACTCGAACGCTTCCTGCACGGGTGTGTATGACTTTCTGACGGGCGCGTGGGACGAAACCTTGATCGAGAGCCTCGGGTTGCCGCTCGAAAGCTTTCCGAAAGTCGTTTCCACGAGCGCCGTCGCCGGCTCGGCCGCCGTCGATATGTTCGGTGCTGCCATTCCGCTCGCCGCCCGCGCCGGCGATCAGCAAGCTGCCATGTTCGGCCAGCTGCGGGTCGAGCCGGGCATGATGAAGATCACCTACGGCACCGCGGCAATGATGGACCTCAACGTCGGGCCATCGATCCGACTCTCCCCGCACGGATGCTTTCCGCTCGTCCTCTGGGGTCTCGATGGGCAGCGTACGTACTGCCTGGAAGGCAGCGCCGTGACGGTCGGCGCGGCGATGCAGTGGCTGCGCGACGGCCTCGGAATTCTCCCGGACATCGCCGACTCCGAGGCGATTGCGACCAGCGTGCCCGACAGTGGCGGCGTGTGGTGCATACCGGCCTTCCAGGGTCTCGGTACACCCTATCTCGATCCGGGGGCGCGCGCCGTCATTGGAGGCTTGTCGCGGGCGACAGGGCGGGCGCAAATCGTCCGTGCGGTCCTCGAAGGGATCGCGTTTCGCTGCGGTGAGGTCGTCGACGCTCTTCGCGCCGACGCACCCGACTCCGCACTCGACGTTCTGCGCGTCGATGGCGGGGCGGCGCGGAACGATTTCCTGATGCAATGCCAGGCGGACGTGAGCGGGGTCCCGGTCGAGCGACCCGAGGTGTTCGATGCCGCGAGTCTCGGGGCCGCGTACCTCGCCGGAATCGCGACCGGGTTCTGGAAGGATCTCGCCGAGGCGAGCCGAACGTGGCGGCGGGATCGAATCTTCGAGCCACGCTGGAGCGCCGACGAACGAGGCGAACGCACGGCTGGTTGGAAGAGCATCGTCGAGATGGCGCGCCGTCAGCCGTGAAGCAGGATTTTCCGACCGGGGACACCGTCCGGTTGATCATCCTCGACTGTGATGGCGTGCTGTTCGATTCCAGAGATGCAAACGTTGCGTTCTACGACTCCGTGCTCGCCGAGCTCGGTGTGGCGCCCCTGGACGAAATCGGCCGCGACCTCTGTCACCGTCTTTCCGGTCCACAGCTTTGGGATCACCTCTTCGCTTCCGACGCCGCGCTCCACGCGCGCGCGCGAAAAGTCGCGTCTCGAGCGGACTACGACCCCTTCTATCCGTTGATGCGTCCGGTCTTGGATCTGGACTCGACTCTGGCGCATCTGTCGTCGCACTGCCCACTCGCGCTCGCCACGAATCGTGGACGTACCGTCGAGGGGGTCACACGATATTTCGGGCTCGATCGCTTCGTCATGATTCGACTCGGCATTCTCGACGTCGAGCGACCTAAGCCCGCACCCGATTTGCTGCTCGCTTGCCTCGCGCGTGCACGGGTTCCGGCGGAGGCCGCGGTCTTCGTCGGCGATACGTTGGTCGATCGTGACGCCGCGTTGGCAGCGAATGTCGCTTACGTCGGTGTCGGTTTCGAGAGCGGCGCGGAGCGGACGATCGACGATCTCCGTGCGTTACCCGACCTTCTCGGGATCAGCCGCAAAACCGTCTGACGTCAAAGGCCTCGAACACTCGATCGGCTCAGCGCGGTACGACGCGCGTCGGTAGATCGACCTGCGCTGCCATCGTCTTGGCTGCGGACTCGGCCTGGCCACGGTTGGCGTATGGGCCGACCTGGACGCGATAGCGGACCCGCTTGGCCCTGCCACGGCCGTCGGCGAGTCGGTCGATCGCCACGTCGAAGCCGCGCCGGCCGAGGGCGCGCTGCAAGCGTTCAGCGCGATCCTTCTGATCGAACGTGCCGACGTGAATCGCGTATTGCGGTCCGCGTTGCGGGCGCGCAGCACCTCGCGACGAACGGGCGACACGCGTTTCGGCGGCTCGCGTCGTGGTGGGTGCGCGATTGATGGCCTGTTGCCGCTTGATTCGAGGGTTCACTTCCGGCGGCAGATCGCCGTCGAATCCGAACTCGAGTAGTCGGCGAGTATCGCCCCACAGGTCTCGCGATCCCATCACAGCAACGATGATCTCGCGGCCCCCGTAGCTGCCGGCACCGACGTAACACTTCTTCGCGGCAATCGTGTAACCGGTCTTTCCGATCACTGGAATTCTGTACGAGTCGAGCAAGCGATTGTGGCTACGCAGCGCGATTCGGCGTGAGCTGTTTTCGACACCCACGACGACCGCCTTCGTGCTGAGAACCTCACGAAACTTTGGAACGGCGAGCGCGTAGCGAAAGATCGTCGCGAGGTCGCGCGCGGTCGAGTAATGACCATCTTGGGTGAGGCCGTGAGGATTCACAAAGTTGGTGCGCGTCGCTCCGAGCAGGTGCGCGCGTGTCGTCATTCGCTCGCCGAAGGCGCTCACAGACGAGGCGAGATGCTCGGCGATCGCGATGCTCGCGTCGTTCGCCGAATTGAGGAGGATGGCGTAGACGAGATCCTCGAGAATCAGCCGCTGGCCTGGCCTGAGGTTGACCTTGCTCGGAGCCACCATGCAGGCTTCGGGGCTCGCCTCCACCCTGTCGCGCAGTCGTCCGCTCTGGAGCGCCAGGATAGCCGTCATCACCTTGGTTGTGCTGGCCGGAGGCAATTGCTCATCCGCATCCTGCGACCATAGGACGCTCCCTGAATGCGCATCGACGACGATCCCCGACTTGGCCGTCACGCGCGGGGGCTCCATCGTTCCAGCTGACGCTATACTCGCTGCGACGGACCACGCCGCAACCGCTACCACCACCCACCACCCACCACGCATCGAGAACCTCCCACACCCCTTCGGAACAGTGGAGCAGGGCGAGTATTTCACAGCTCGTTCCACCTCGACAAGGAACGGGTGTTGCTCCACAGTATTCCAGGAGTTTCGCCGCGAACCGTGAAGACGTGGCGTATCGGGGGGATTGGGCATGACGGTTTCAGTACGCGGCGCGCGAGATGCGGTGAAGCTCACCCTCTTGGCCGCCTTGGGTCTCTCAGTGGTCGTGGTCGGCTCAGCATGGGCCTCGCGCTGGACGGAGGAGAGTTTCCTCGATCGGGTTCCCGTTCGCTATCCTATCCGGTCGAGCGCCAATCACCTCGAAGCAACCGTGGTCGGTGGCCTGCAAACCTACGTGGTCGAAGAGGGCGATACCTTATTGGATGTGGGTCGTCATTTCGACCTCGGCTACAACGAGATGACATCCGCCAATCCGGGGGTGGATCCGTGGATGCCATCGCCAGCGGAAGTAATCGTGATTCCGACTGAATTCGTGCTGCCGGAGTCTCGTCCCCAGGGGGTCGTCGTCAACATCCCCGAAATGCGCCTCTACCACTATCAGGGCAGCGTCTTGGTGACGTACCCGGTCGGTCTCGGTCGCGACGATTGGAGAACCCCAGAGGGCAGCTTCAAGATCCGTGGAAAGACCGAGCGACCTACCTGGGTCATTCCGGAATCGATTCGGGCAGAGCACATCCGAGAGCGTGACGACCCTCGGACGTTCATTGCTGGGGGCGATCCGGAAAATCCTCTCGGTCTCTTCCGTCTCGAGCTGACGCTACCCCTCTATGCGCTACACGGATCCAACATGCCGTGGGGTGTGGGTATGCAAGTCAGTCACGGTTGCATTCGGCTCTACAACGAAGACATCGCCATTCTCTTCCGTGAGGTTCAAGTAGGAAGCCCCGGCGAGTTTCTGTATCAGCCCGTGAAGGTGGGGACCCGCGATGAGGAGATTTTCATCGAGGTTCACCCTGACATTTACGCGCTGCGTGGGGATCTCGTGGCTGAGGCTCAGCAGATCCTTTCGCGACGCGGGTTGCTCGATCGGGTAGATCCCGAGCGGCTTCGGCGCGCGGTAAAAGATCAGACGGGAATTCCTGTCCGAATCTCACTGCGCGGCGACGGATCGGCCGAGCCGTAGGGAAGACCCCGGCTCGGCCAATCCTTCGATCAGGCGGTCGCGTTTTGGAGCGCGTCCTCGTAACGAACAGCCGTCTGCTCCGCGACTCGGACCACCGCCGCACGGCGCATTCGATCCAGGCCCGACCGCAGGTAGTCTGCGTTCATCTCGAGGACGTCGCAGATGTTCTCGAAGGCGAACAACCAGGAGCGATCATCCGATGAGAACCACTCTTTGGCCTCGAGAAAGGACGCCTGCTCCCTGGGATCGCAAGCCGCCGCATGCTTGCGGAAGCTATCGACCGCGTCTTCGAGAACGGCCAGCATAAGGCGACGTTCGCCTTCGACTGCCCGACCGCGCCGAAAAGCTGCAAAGTACTGATTCGGGAGCAGAATATCAGGCTCGAAGAGCCCTGCTCCGGTACCACCTTCTGACTTCTTTGCCCGTGCTTGCATTGCCCGTTCCCCCTTGGATGCCGCGTTGCGGCAAATTACTAGCCCGGGAGTCGTGGCAGACGAAATGAAAAAACTTACGGATCATCATTAGTCAATCTAATTC
>JBDSJB010000358.1:0-7893 GCA_039917665.1 Binatia bacterium | reverse complement strand
TCCATCCGACGCCCGTGCCCACCAGCACGCCGACACCATTGCCGACGGCAACCCGAACACCGGGTTGCGACTTCGACAGCGCGACCGGCAAGTGCGGGGGACCGTGCCCGCCGGATGCCCTCGGCACGCCTCAGCAGTGCGTCTTCATCGTCAATCCTGACGGCACCGCCGACTGCGATTGTCGCTCGCCGAACCCGTCGTGCAGCTTGCCGGCCGGATCGACCCAGTGCACCGGCCCCTGTCCCGATCCGCGCGACCAATGCCGGAACGGCGATCCCAGCGAACCTCCCTGCCTCTGCGCGCATCCGTGCAGCCCGGACCCGTCAGACCCAACCGTGCCGCCGACGTGCAGCGGGGATTGCCCGGTTCCGACCGACACGTGCGTGGTCAACACGGCCGGCGGCTGCGACTGCCAACCAGGGACGGCGTCGCCATGTGGAAGCACGACCGCGCCCACGTGCGACGGTGGGTGTCCCAATCCCGGAGAGGCCTGTGTTCCCACGGGTGGAGCCGGCTCACCATGTTTCTGCGAGAACGGGACCCCGCCACCCTGCGGTGTGCTGGCAGGCAATCCGCAGTGCTTGGGCGCCTGCCCGGCCAACTTGGCGTGCGTCGCCGTCGGACCCGTTCCCGGCGGCAGCTGCAACTGTCAGTGATCTGATCGGACCGCGGCGGAGGGCGGGAGACTCATCGTGAGTTCCTGCCCTCCGCCCTTGAGCGATGTCTACTTGAGCCAACGCACTCAAGATACTTACCGACCGATCTACAAGGCGAGTTCCGACCGCTGTCTATACGTGGAGCAGGTCGTCGCAAAGTTCGCCCGTACGCAGCGAGAGCGATCTTCGTCGTCCTTTCCGCCTCTGGCCGAACGCATCGGAATTCCGGCCAAGCTGATCACTTCCCTTCCGTTGCGAGCCGAAGGACATCTGGAGCCGCGCTCTCATCGCCACGCCGATGCTGACCATGTGGTGACATCACGGCACGTTGCTATCGTTCGAACACTCCATGCAGCCTCTAGCCGCAACGTTGCATTGTGGGGCCCCTTGCAAGATGCAAGGGCTACTGCGGGCGACGTTGATCGTCGAGTTCAACTCAAGAGGAGGAAGCAAAGAAGCTCATCCAGATAAGGATAGTACAACTCGCGCTCGTCGTGGTGGTTCTCGTGCTCGGGTATGCCGGCTTTGCGTCCGCGAGTACCCCGCGCTGCAAAGTCCCGGAGACTTCTGTCAATGGCAAGGTGCATCTCCGGATGGACAGCGACTGCGACGGCCTCAGCAACCGAACTGAGCGGAAAGTGCTGGGGACCGACCCGCACGACGCCGATACGGGGTGGGGACCGATCCGACCGATGACGACACCGACGACAATGGGTTGAGTGACGGCGAAGAAGTCGACCAGATCGACACCGATCCCACTGACGCCGATACCGACGACGACGGCTTGGATGACGGGCAAGAAGAGCAGGCGGGGACGGATCCCACCGACGTCGACAGCGACGATTACGTGATCGACGATGGAACCGACGACTGCGGGACTGTCGCCAATACCGACCAAACCGATAGCGACGACGATGGCGTTGGGGACGTCTGCGCCCCCGACGACGGGGACTCTGGGGACGTCGAAGATGCGCACGGCGACGGCATCAACGATACGACGACAACTGTCCGATGTCGCCAACGCAGCTCAGGCCGATACCGACAACGACGGCACTGGGGACGTATGCGAAGAGACGCCGTAATCGTTTCGCCCTGCCTTGAGATGTGGCCGCACTCGGGACTAGTCGGGACGGCTTGACCGCCAAACAGATTGCAGCATGCGATGGGCCAGGGGCGTTTGCCCCTGGCCCATCGCCATTTCTCACCCCGTAGTTTTCCGGCGCCACGCTGGGTGGTTCGTGCACCGGCTACCCCATTCGCTTCCGGGACTCCGACCAGCGGGGCCCCATTTTGGCCCAAACCGCCAGTCCCGAACGCATCAGATATTCGGCCACGACCGACAAGGAAGCTCAAATGCTCGCTCGTAAGTGCGTGAATCTCGGATAGCTGAAACAGATGCGGCCAAGTTGGCGGCTTCCAAGGTCGACTCGGACAGCCTCCCGAATTTTCGGGTGCCGGACAGGTCAATCGCGAGACGCGCAGGATGCGCTTACGCGGCGCGCGCTCGGGGCTTGCCGCGCTTGCTCGCCTGCTGCACACCGTCCACGAAGGCGACACCGTCGCGAACCAGCGGCAGAAGGTGCGCCCCATCGAGTCGTCGCCAGCGGGCCTGCGCCATGGCGAGGAGCGTGTACGCCATCAAGAGCGCCTTCGTCCGTGAGCCCGCGCCCCTCGTCCCGCGCTGGCGCCGCCGCACCGTCGCGAACGGCGACTCGATCACGTTGGACGTACGTAGGTGCTTCCAATGCTCCGCCGGAAAGTCGAAGAACGTCAGCAGCACGTCGGCGTCCTTCCCAAGGTCGTGACGGCCTTCGGGTACTTCGCACCGTACGATGTGGCTCGTGAAGTGCTTCCGCTCACCGTCGAGATCGTTCCGCCGATCGTTCACGCGCGGGGCGCGCTCACCGGGATTGTTCCGGCGCCGCGCGTGATCTTCCGGGTGCGTCCTTTGCCGTTGCGGACGACCAGGGCATGGCCCTCGTCGTCGCGTTCGTCTTGATGCGCGAAGGAGGATTCTCATGATGCTCGATCCCTGTCCGCTCCCGGCCTCTGCACCCCCGGCACGTGCGAGGCGTGCATCCCGCTCCGAGGCGGCCCGATCTGCGGCAACCCGAACCTGGAAGCGGGGGAGGCCTGCGAGCTTCCCGCCATCGAGTGCGGTCCACAACTCTGTGTGGCGTGCCAGCAATGCGCCCCCTTACGTTCTGACGTCGTCCTGGAGGTCGTGTTTTGGGTTGCCAGGGCTACTCGTCGGCATTGCGAGCGGCGCGGCACGGCGCGTACGGTCGTCGGCGCGATGACGATGCCGGCGATCGAAGAGCGACGCGAGCTGCACGCGTCAGGGGAAGGGCTGGCGGCGCTGGTCGGCGCGAGCACGGCCATGCACCGGCTGCGCGAGCGCGTGGCGCGGGTCGTCCCAACGACGGTGCCCGTCCTGATTCAAGGCGAGACCGGCACCGGGAAAGAGCTCCTGGCGCGCGCGATTCACTACGGCGGCCCGCGTCGGCACGGCTCGTTCGTGCCGGTGAACTGCGGCGCGCTCTCGGCTGAGCTGATCGACGCCGAGCTCTTCGGCCACGAGCGCGGCGCGTTCACGGGGGCCGTCGGGCGTCGCCTCGGACGGGCGGCCGAGGCCGACGGCGGCACGCTCTTCCTCGACGAGATTGGCGAGCTGCCCCCGTTGCTGCAGTGCAAGCTCCTACGGCTGCTGCAGGAGGGCGAGGTGCAACGCGTCGGCGCCGATCGTCCGGTCGTGGTCGACGTGCGCGTCGTCGCCGCGACCAACCGCGATCTGCGCCAGCAGGTCGAGCGCGGGGGCTTTCGCGCCGACTGCTATTACCGGTTGAGCGGGCTCGTGGTCGAAGTCCCGCCGCTGCGGACGCGCGAGGACGACGTCGTGCAGCTCGCCGATCGGATCGCGGCGCGCATGGCGCGCGAGCTTGGCAGGGTCGGGATCACGCTCGCCGCCGATGCGCACGCGGCGCTCGCCTCATACTCCTGGCCGGGGAACGTTCGCGAGCTCGAGAACGTCGTCCGCGAGGCCGTCCTCTATGCCGACGGGCCGACGATCACTGCGATCGACGTCCGGGCGGCGCTCGCGCCGCGCGCGGGCGATCGCGTCCAGCCGGCCGGTGCGGCCGAGCTCGTCGAATGTCTCCGGCGCTGCGACGGCAACGTGACGCGCGCGGCTCACGAGCTCGGCGTCAGCCGCCCGACGCTCTACAAGCGCCTGCGCGATCGTGGGCTCGACTGTGCCGCCTTCCGGCCGCCGCCAGTGTTGGCGCTGCGTGGGGCGTGAGGTCGCGTGATCGACGTCGTCAGCGCGCGCACTTCAGGCGCAGCTGATCGGTGTCGCGACGCTTGGCCGGAGTCGTGGCGCGGGTGCGGAGCACGCGCGTCCCGACCGGGACGAGAAAGCGTTGGAACGTCGTGCAGCGATCGGGTGTGGCGAGGGCCGGTTCGAACGTGACGCGGCCGTCGGCGATCGTCGGCACTGGCGGTAAGGCGAGGCCCGCGACGGTGGCGAGCAGCGTCGCGCCGTTCGCGACGTCGGCGGCGTCCTTCGGGCGGCGTGGGCTCGGCGCCAGGACGCGGTACTCGCTGACGGCCCTCGGGACGCAGCGTCGCGTCGCCGTACGCGGGTCGGCATTGTTGGCGCAGACGGCCACGTGGAAGACGCAGCTCCCGTTCTTCGTCGCGACGCCGTCGAAGTCGCAACGCGGGTCGGCGTCGGCGCAGGTGGCGCGATAGCTCGGGACGTTCCGGCTTCCGGGTCGGGTGCTGGTGAGCGGGGGTGCGGGTTGGACGAGCCACTCCGTCACGCAGTCGGTGCTCGGGGCGCCGGTCCCCGGAATGCAGAGCCCCGGGCTCGCCGCGCGACAGCTCGCAGGCGACGCGAGATCGAACGTGGCAGTCAGCACGAGCGTGTCGCCCGTCGACGCGAAGTCCGTCACCGCGACGAGATAGGGCGTCTCGGCGGCGACGGGGAGGCTGAGGGCGGCGTCGACGCCGCTCCCGCCGTCGTCGTCACAGCCGACGGGTGCCAGCAGACCGCAGACGCCGGTGAACGCGGCGAGGACCGTGTCGTAGTTGCTTCCCGCGGTCGAGAGCGTGACGGTGCCGGCGAG
This sequence comes from Binatia bacterium, assembly GCA_039917665.1. Taxonomy (GTDB): domain Bacteria; phylum Desulfobacterota; class Binatia; order UTPRO1; family UTPRO1; genus UTPRO1. The sequence goes on along the minus strand of JBDSJB010000358.1, from coordinate 3,110 downwards.
TGGCGAGACGATGCGGAACCAGACGCTCTTCGCGCCTTTCGGGGCGGTCACGACGCAGCTCGGGGTCGGGTCGTCCGTGGCGCTGGTCGCGAGGCGGGTTTCGAGCGTCGTGGTGAACGGGAAGCTCGTGATCGCGACGGCGGCGGTGCACGCGTCGTTCGGAGGCGGCGGCGTCACGTTCAGGACGATGTCGATCGCGCTCGTGACCGTCCCCGCGCCGACGGTGAGCGCCTCGCCGGGCGCGGTCGGGTCGTCGGGAGGCTTGCTGCCCGCCTCGGCGTTGCCGCTCCAGAACTCGGGCGGGCCCGGCAACGCGACGGGAGGGCTCAGCGGCCCGACGGACGATCCGCCCGCGAAGAGGGGCGATACGGCTTCGACCTCGACGGTGTAGCTCTCGTCGGCCGTGAGGCCGGCGAGCTCGTAGGCGCCGGCGAGCGCGGCGATGCCAGGCTCGAGGCTGCCGGGGACGAAGCGCGCACCGGAAACGTAGCCGACCGCGTCGCGACGCGGGTTCGCGACGTTCCGCGCGATCACGAACGCGCCGGTGAACGGGGCGTCGGTGTCGCCGCGGCGGATCGTGCCCGTGATGGTGGCCGTCGTCGCGGCGAAATCGTCTGACGGATAGAGCATCGAGAGCGACACCTCGTCGTCCCGCGTCAGCGTTCGCGTCTCGGAGCCGCCAACGACGAACGGGAACATGGTGGCGATCGCGTCGTCGTTGGCCGTCACGCCGTCGAAGGCTTCCAGGAGATTGATCTGGGAGTGGTCGAGGTTCACGTAGTGCCCGAACTCGTGCACCAGCACACCGACGAACGTGTCGACCCCGACCTCAGGGTTGCCGCCGCTCGCGATGCCATCGATGAACTTGCCGTTCAGCACCGCCGATGCCTCGGTGATGACCGGCGGCGTGAACGTGCCGCATTCCGGACCGGCGAAGCCGAGAATCGAGTTGGAGGCGCCCGCGCCGAAGAGCGCGTCGGTGATGCTGCCATCGGTGTCGAACACGATCGGACTGAGATCGTCGCCGCAGACGCCGAGCACGGTCCCGACGTTCGCGGCCGTCACGTCGGTGCCGATGCCGCCGGCGTCGGCGAAGCTGATGTCCGCCGTCGGCACGGCGGACCACACGGCGAAGCTGTCCTCGACGAGCTGATGCGCGGCCGCCTGGTCGAAGACCCCGAGCAAGCCGAGGTCGGAGCTCCAGGGCACCGGGCGTAGCGTCCAGACGAGCGGCGCGCCCGCGTCGTTCACGAAGAGCGGACCGGCGGCCTCGGCCGGCGCCGCGGACAGTACGAGCGCCATCGCCGCGACGGCGGCGACGAGGCAGCGATGCATCGTGAGGGTGCGAGGGGGCACGGTGGGTGTGGTTTCAGGGTGTGGCGGCGACGAGCGTCCGGACGTGTCCGAGGAAAGCCTCCAAGGGAAGCGGCGCCGCCACGGCTGACCCGGCGCGTGTTCGAGCGCTGGCCACGTCGCCGGTGAGGGTGCGGTTGCCGACGTCGTTCTCGACGACCGTCTCCCCGTCGCGTTCGCGGATGCGAAAGCAGCCCTGTCCGAGGCCGACGGGGCTCGTGAAGCCGAGCGTGCTCGCTGGGTGGACGAACAGCACGACCGATTCGCCCGGCGTGTAGCTCGGGAGCCCTGGGTGTGGCGCGATCGGGGTGTCGGGTCCGCCGAATGTCGCGCCGAGCTGCTTCACGGTGACATGGTCGCCGGCGCCGCCTTTCAACGTCTGCGTGACGGTGAAGGTCGTCCAGACCGCTGGGAGGCCACCGGCGTCGCGGCCGGTGTCGACGCGTTCGACGCGCCCCACGAAGATACTACCCGCTTCGGCCACGAGCGCGGCGAGATCGAGCGGCATCACGCTCATCGCCCACGCGGCGCCGCCGGTAGTCGCGCACAGCAGCGCGACCGTCGCGGCCAGCAGGCGGCAGCTCAGCCGCATCGCTCAGCGTGCCTCACGGCACGATCCCCACGCGTCACGGCGCGCTCAGATCCATCCCCTTCGGTACCACCACGATGCCCCCATCGCTGATGGTGAAGCGGCGGCGGTCTTCGGCGGGCTCGTAGCCGATGGTCATGCCGGGGGGGACGACGACACCCTTGTCGATGATCGCACGACGCACGCGGGCATGCCGGCCGACCTCGACGCCGTCGAAGAGGATCGACTCTTGAACCTGGGCGTAGCTGTTGACGCGCACGCGCGGACTCAGGATCGAGCGTTCCACGTGGCCGCCGCTGATGATGCAGCCTTCGGACACCATCGAGTCGATGGCGACGCCGCGGCGCTGACCTTCCTCGTCGGCGAACACGAACTTGGCGGGCGGGTGGGGATAGAAGGCCGAGAGCATCGGCCAGCGGGTATTGTAGAGATTGAGCTGCGGCGTGATCGAGATCAGGTCTTCCGACGTCTGCCAGTACATGTCGATGCTCCCGACGTCGCGCCAATAGCCACGTTGGCCATCGTGCATGTCGGGGATCGTGTTGGTGGAGAAGTCGTAGGCCATCACCCGGCTGCCGTTCTGGACCATGCGTGGCAACACGTCCTTGCCGAAATCGTGCGCCGAGTCGGTGCGCTCGGCGTCGAGCGTAACCTCGCGCACGAGGGCGGCGCAGCCGAAGACGTACAAGCCCATCGACGCGAGGCGCGTGCCCGACGTGTCGGCATCGACCGCCGGTTTTTCCCGAAACCCGACGATGCGCCGCTCGGCGTCGCCATCGACGATGCCGAACTGGTCCATCTCGGCGGTCGGGACCGGAATCACGGCGACCGTGACGTCGGCGCCGGCCTCGCGGTGGAAATCGAGCATCTGGCAGACGTCCATTTGATAGATGTGGTCGGCGCCGAAGACGCACACTTCCGTCGGCTCCTCGTTCTCCAGCACGTCGAGATTCTGAAAGACGGCGTCCGCGCTGCCGCGGAACCACTGCGGGCCGACGTTCATCGTGGCCGGCACGGGGGCGACGTAGTGACCCATCTGGGGTGCGAGCTGCCAGCCGCGGGCCAGGTGCTGCATCAGCGAGCCCGACTTGTACTGGGTGAGGACGCTGATCTTGAAGATGCCCGAGTTCACGAAGTTGGAGAGGACGAAGTCGATGATGCGGTACCG
>JBDSJB010000357.1:0-3250 GCA_039917665.1 Binatia bacterium | reverse complement strand
CGTCGTGACGTCGCGCTCGGGCACGATCGTCTCGACGAGCGTCGCACGCGCGTCGACGCCGGCGCTCGCGGTCACCGTTCCCGTGGCATCGATCACCGCCGAGATGCCCGTGTTGGTCGCGCGCACCTGCGGTCGACGCGTCTCGATGCTGCGAAACGCCGCGCCGAGCATGTGCAGCTGCGCTCCCGGACCGAATGCGAACCAGGAATCATTCGACAACGTGACGATGACGTCCGCGCCCGCGCGCACCGCTGCGCGGGCGAGCTCGGGATCGAGAACGTCGTAACAAATGAGCGGCGCCACGTGGATCGTTCGCGGCTCTGGGGATGCCGCCGTGGTCCTCGCGCCAACTCTCATCGGCACGACCTTCGCTCCCTCCCCAGCCCGCCACGTCCCGAGCCACGGCATGGCTCGCCGCAACCACTCCGACTCGAGAAACGCCGGCACGCGTTCGGTCAGTGGGAAGAGACGGGTCTTGCGGTAGATCGCAAGCGGATGCGCTCCACCCGCGTCCGGCGTGAGAAAGAACGCCGCGTTGAACTCGGCCTCGCCGTCGGTGTCGTACGCGCCGAAGATCAACGGCACGCCGGCGCGCGCGACGAAATCGACGATCTCCCGATCGAACGCCGCCCCGTCGTCGCTCTTCGGCTTGCCGAACGTCGTCGGGTAGACGGTTTCCGGCCACACGAGTAGCGCGAGATCGTCACGGGCGAGCGCCGGCGCCGAGCGCTCGACGTGCTGATCGAGGATCAGACGCACGGTCTCGAACCGACCGATCTCGGCCGCCATGCGGTCGTAGTGGTCGAGGTCTGCTTGCACCAGGCCGACCGTGATCCCCTCTCCGTTCGCTCGGCTTGCGAGCAGATGACAGCGCCACGCCCCGTAGCTCGCAAGGACGACTACGAGGCCCAGCGCGGCGCCGACCGGCACGATCGCCTCCGGGGCGCCACGCCGTCGATACGCCTGCGCGGCCGCCGCGATACACGCGTTGACCAGCACGATCACGAAGGTGAGTCCCGGAACGCCCGTGACGTCGGCGCCCTGCCGCAGCCACAGCGACCCGTAGAGCGGATACCCAAGCGTGTCGCCGAACAGTTTCGGGGCGACGGCCTCGGTCGCGACGTACGTCGTCGCCGTCACCAGCACGATGGCGAGCGAACCACCGCCATTCCGTCGCACGAAGCTCCGCGCGAGCGCCGCCGTCATGAACTGCGGCTGCAACGCCGGCGACGCGAGCGCGAGAATCGCGAGGTGGACCAGCGCCGGCGCGCCCGTGTAGTCGGTGATCGCGAGCGCGAACCAGCCGAAGACCGCGAGCTCGAACGCGACGGCCATCGTGAGACCCGCGGCGAACGCGCCCCGCGGCGTCGCGAGGCGATCGAGCGCGACGAGCCACGGTGCCAGCGCGACGAAGCCGAGCCCGACCCACGGCCACGCCGCGCGCGAGTACAGCGCGAATGCCGCCGACGCGCAGACCGCGACGGCGGCCATGGCCAGCTTGCTCAACGGATGGGCTCGCCGCCCTTACGCTCAGGAACCTCGAGCCTCTGACCGACATCGAGTCCCGGCGGTGCCATCGGGGGCGTGACGATCATGTCGTCCGGCAGCTTCACGACCTCTCCCTGCTCGTTCACGAACTCGTAGTCGGGATGGAACATGAGGATCGCCGGGAGCTGCTCGCCGTCGTCGGTGCTCTGATAGTGGCGCACGTAGCCTTCGGGAAGCTCGAACTCCTCCGGCACGAGAATGCCGGCCTTCGGCGGGTGCGTACCCGGGATGCCGAACGCCGCGATGCCGTCGTGCACGCCTTCCTCGCGGAGCGCCACGATCACGTCCGCCGCGTCGATCTCACGACGCGGTTTCTGCGCCTGCGGCACCGGCGACGCACCGAGCCCCGCGGGATCCTCGACGGGTGCCGTGACGATCCGGCGTGGCACGACGCGCGCCCCCGGGCTGCTCGACGCCGCCGGTCGTGGCGCGGGTGAGGGTCCATCGGCCTCCGCGATCACGTCGGGAACGGTGGCCGCAGGCTGGGCGCTCGTCGCCTGCGGTGCGGATCGGATGTACACGACGGCCAGCACGGTCGCCAGGATCGGAAGCGCGACCAGCATACCCATCATCCAATAGACTCGACGCCCGCGCTCGAGCTTGACGATGCGGACGCCGTCATCATCGCGTCCGTGGGGCGGTCGCGCTTGGATCGTCATTGGATACGAGGATATATACGAGAGCCGATTCGCCACCCGCAAGCCGGCCTCGCATGAGCCTCGCCATCCGACGCGACCACCCGCAGAGAGACGCGTCGCCCGACACGCTGGCGGTGATTTGCTATCGCCGCACGTGGCGCCTGGTCACTGCGGCGCTGGTCGCGGCGAGCGCCGTTGGCCTTGTGCTCGTCCTGGCTCGCATCACCCTCGGCAACCCACCGCTCACCGTGATTCCGCTGCTGCTGCTCGTGGTGACCATGGTTGCGTGCCCGCCGCCGTCGCCGCGCTGCTGCAGCGCGCGTTCGCGGCACGCATCAGTGTGGACGGTGACTCGGTCGTCGTGACGCGCCGCGATCTCCGCCTCGAGATCCCGCGGAGCGCGATCGTCGCGATCGAGCCTTGGACGATACCGCTGCCGACCGCGGGCGCCACGATGCGACTCCGTTCCGGCGCGCCGTTCGGCTGGGAGCTGGGACTCGAAACGCCGCGCACGCTGATGCGATTTCTCGTCGACCGCACCGACGCCGGCACGGGCACGGACGCGACCGCTCCGGCCTTCCTGCACGCCGACGCACGCGGCGCGTCTGGCACACTCCGGTGGTGGCAATGGCTGCTGAAATTTCCGTTGCTCGGACTCGTGCCGACGGTGGTGCTGTTCAACGCGCATCAGTGGATCGCGTACGGCGGCACGTTCGGCGAGTACTACCAGTACGGCGCCCGGCCCTATCTGCTCACGTTCCTCGACTACTGGACGACCGTCACGATTTACCTGGCGCTCTGGGCCGGGCTCTGGCGCTTCGGAGCCGAGGTCGTCGCCTGGGGCGTCGCGTGGCTCGCGCCGAGGATGACGGTCGGCGTGCGGCGCGTGGTCGAGGCGGGTTGTCGGGTGCTCTACTACGGTGGGGTGCCGGCGTTCTTGGCGTTGCGCTTCATGCCGTGACGCGGCCGCCGCGCTTGGTTAGCGCGGCGGCCGCATCGATGGTCACGAAGAGAACCGACTTACGGCGTCGCCGGGTTGTTGGCGGTGAGGCCCCAGCCCATGC
>JBDSJB010000356.1:0-20938 GCA_039917665.1 Binatia bacterium | reverse complement strand
AGATCCGTACCGCCGCGGGCGCGGCGAGGCCGAGTCGTACCTGACCGCCCCGCACCTCGAGCACTTGCAACGTCACCTCGTCGCCGATCCGAATGCGTTCGCCGACTTTCCGTGTCAGTACCAGCATGGCGCCCTCCTTGGCCCATCGCCCTCACCGCTCCGTCCTAGAGTCGGAGGTAATCGAGAATCGAGGTCTGCATCAGCGACGTGCCCGCCGTGAGCGTCGCTTCGAGCGCGTTCCGCACCTGCGCCAATTGCGTGATCGTTTCCGTCAGGTCCGCATCCTCGACGGCCCCGAGCAGCGTCTTCGCGGTGAGCACGGCATTGCCGATTTCCTGATCGCGGGTCTGGAGCCGGGCGAGCCGTCCACCGACGCTGGCGCGCTCCTGGCGAATGTCCTCGGCCGCATCTTCGAGCGACGTCAGATTCGCCGTCGGCTCGTTGCCGGCTTCGAGCGTCAACCGGAGATCGTCCAGCGCTTGCAGGGACGAGTTGAACACGTCGCCACCGCTCGTCGTGATGCGCACGGTCTCGTCGCGCGCCGTGCGGACCGAGAACGGCGTCGTCGTCCCCGTATAGGACGTCGCGGGCGAGAATCCGGGAGTGTCGAATCCCGTGAACGGCGCACCCGACGTCGACAGGCCGCCAAAGACGTAGCGTCCGCCGACCGTCGTGTTCGCGAGCGCCAGCAGCCCACGCTCGAGCTCGGTGACTTCTTCGGCGGCCGTCTGGCGCGCCTCGGGCGTCGCCAATCCGCCACTCAGCCCGGCCGCGATCTCGCGGGCGCGGATGAGAATGTCGTGCGTCTCGTTCAGCACGCCGTCCTGGGCGCCGAGCGTCGACCGGCCGATCGTCACGCTGTCGCGATAGGCCTGGAGCTCTTTCGCCTCGCCGCGAAGTCGCGTCGAGCGTGCCGCGCCGACGGGATCGTCGCTCGCCTCGCGCAAGCGCTTCTGCGAGCTGAGGGCGTTCTGCGCGTCGGCTTGCTGGCGCCGCAACCGGCTGACGGCCGTCGTGAAATCCGTGACCAGCGTCCGTTCGGTGACTCGGCTCACCATCAGCGCACCAACCCGATCAGGTCGTCGAGGAGCACGTTGCTCACGTTGATGATCTGCGACGCCGCTTGGAACGCCCGCTGATAGCGAATGAGATTGGTGAACTCCTCGTCGAGGCTGACGCCGGACACCGCTTCGCGCTGGGCCGCCAGCGCCTCCGACACGTTCTCCTGGATCGTCGCGTCGTCGTCGGCACTGCGGGCTTCTTGACCGATACGAGCGTGCAACGTGCCGAAGTACGCGCTCAGCGTCGCGCCCCCGAGGGCCGGAATGGCCTGCTGCGCCACGCTCGAAAGCGCGAGCGCGTTGGTGTTGTCGCTGAGATTGGCGCCCTGCGCGGCCGCGATGCCGCGCGCATTGGCGAGACTGACCTGGAGGTCGGCAGCACCGGTCCCCGAGAAGAACGCCGCGCCGACGTTGCCGTCGAGGTCGCGACCGGCGGCGTTGGTCTGCACCAGATTGACCGCGTCGCGGAGGTTCGCCGCGAGCAGATCGAGCGAGGCCGAGTCCGCCGGCAGCGTCGTGTCGCGGAGCTCGAGCAGCGAACCGACGGTCCCACCGACGTCGCCGGAGAGACTGATCACGCTGCCGTCGCGCGCGGTGATGCCGATCTTCGAGAGCGGATTGCCGTCGAGCCCGACGTGGGTCGGATCGAGCTCGGTCGTGAGCCTCGCGGCGTCGGTCCCGATCAGCAGCCCTTGGCCGGAGGCGGCGAAGACGTTGACGCCGTCGTCGACCTCGACCACCTGGATCGACAGGTGCGACGCAAGCGCACCCAACGCGACTTGGCGTTGGTCGCGCAGATCGTTGGTCTCCCGACCGCCGCGCTCGGCGGCGATGATCTCGCGATTCAGGCTCGCGAGATTCTGGAGAATGCCGTTGGCCTCGAACGCCGATTGGCCGAGGCGCTGGTCGGCTTCGCGCTGCAACGACGCGATCCCGCTCGCGGAGTTCCGGATCTGCCCCGCCAACGCGCTACCGGCCGCGAGCAGCTCGTTCCGGACCGCGGGATCCTGGGGGCTGTCGGCGAGCGAATTGGCCGACGCGAAGAACTCGGCGAGCGCGTTGCCGATGCCGAGATCGCCGACGGGAAAGAGCGATTGCAGCCGATCGAGCAGCTGGCGTCCGGTCGTTGCCCCGCCGAGCGTGGACGCGCTCGATAGCTGGCGCGCGTCGAGAAACCCATCGACGGACCGCGCCACGGACCGCAACTCGACGCCGGTCCCGAACCCACGGTCGTCCGGACGCGACGCGTGTAGCAGCGGCGTCTGCCGACTGTAGCCCGGCGTGTTGACGTTCGAGATGTTGTGACCGGTGACGCCGATCGCGCGTTCCGCCGCGAGCAGCGCCTGCCGGCCGATGGCCAAGGGTGCGAAGAGCGCCATCGCTATGCGCTCCAGCGCCCGCCGACCGACGAGAGACCGGCGCCGGTGAGGGCGGCACGGCCGTCGTAGCGGCTGTCCGGACGTTCGCGTTGCATCACCGCAAGGAGGTCCGTCACTTGCGCTAGCGCCGCGCGCACGACGCCCTCGTTCACCCGCTGGGCGCGCCGAACCGCCGTCGCCTCGCGCGCGACTTCGCGCATCGTGGCCACGAGCTCCGGATCCTGCCCGGCGACGACCGGTCCGACGATCTTCTGCAGCTCGCGACGCCGCCCTGCCGCACGTTGCCACTCGGCCTGCAGGATCTCGCGCTCACGGAGACACGCGAGGAGCGCCGCATGGTCGTAGGCCGCCGCCGCCGAACGCTCGGCGTCGAGCAAGGGCAACAGTCGGCCGCAGCACTCGCGCTCGATGGCGAGGACCGCGAACAGCTCGGACGTGGGATGGTCAGTCTGCATTTAGGCCAGGAGATCCGCCGCGAGGTCGTTCAGGAGATTCTGCGCGACGGCGCGGGGATCGGGTGCGTAGGTTTGGTTGCTGACCGCCGCTTGCAAAGCTCCGAGGCGCGCGTTCGTCGTGGCGCTGGCGCTCGGGTCGCCGACTTCGGTCTTCAGGCGTTGGCGCAATCGCGCTGCCTCCGAAAGCTGCACCCGGTCGGTGACACGGCCGCCGCTCGTCGCCGAGGGCTCCGGCGCGTCCGCGACCGACGGGGTCTCGCCGAGTCCGGGAATCGTGCTTGAAGGTCGTCGTGTGATTCTCATGTCGTCTCCCGAGCCCACGGGTACCGGGCTCGGTCAGGATATCGTCCACGGGTCGGAGGGACTTGAATCGACCGCTGGCCCCGAGCGCGCATGCTCAGAGGCCTCCCGTCGAGGCCTGAGCCACCGGGCCAACTGGCTGACCGTGCTCGAGAAGTCCGGAAGGATCGATGGTTTGACCGTCGCGCGTGGCGGCGAAATGCAGATGCGGGCCGCTCGACCGCCCCGTCGACCCGACCGTCGCGACGACGTCGCCCGCGACAACTTGTTGACCCGCACGGACCAGCGTCTTCTCCGCGTGCGCATAGCTGGTGACCAATCCATCCGCATGGCGCACCTCGACCGTGCGTCCCGAGCCGCCGCGCCGCCAGCCGCTGAACACCACCTCGCCGTCCGCGACGGTGCAAATCTCGCTGCCGCGCGGGGCCGCAACGTCCACGCCCCCATGAAAGCGCGGCTCACCGGTGAAGGGGTCGCTGCGCATGCCGAACGGCGAGGTGACCTCGCCCTCGACGGGAAGGACCGACACCGACGACCCGACGGCCGGCGTGACACTCTCCGCCCGCGAGCTGGCAACGGCGCTCCGGCCGAACGACGGTACCGTGTTGGCCGCCGCCGTTGCCGACGCGGCCGTCGACGCACCGGTCGCACTCACGGCCTGACTCTCCCGGCTCGCGACGTGCGCGGCCGGCTGCAGCCCTTGTTGGCGCTCGATCTGGCCGATGATCTGCTTGGCGATGCCGAGCCCGCCACGGGCTGCCAGGCTTCGCGCCACCTCCTGGTCGAACGCGCCGTCGAGCATCTTCCGATTCGCCGACTGCTCGAGCAGGCCCGACTCGGGCACGGTCTTCCGCATCGCGCTGATCACTTGCGCCAACAGAACCGCCTCGAACTCCTTGGCGACGTCCTTCGGGGACTTTCCCGAAAGCCGCCGACGAGTCTCGTCGCCGGTCGGCGTCTGCGGCACGAAGACCGACGCTGCCGAAATCGGATCACTCATGACACCCTCCTGGAGGACGCATCACATGATCTCGAGGTCGGCATCCAAGGCGCCCGCGGTCTTGATCGCTTGCAGCACCGCGATCAGGTCTTGCGGGGTGATGCCGAGGGAATTGAGGCCACCGACGAGCTCGCGCAGGCTGACGGCGCCCTTGAAGAGGCTCAAGCGCTCGATCTCGCCTTCCTGCACTTGCACCGTGCTGTCGGGCACGACGACCGTCTCGCCCTGCGAGAATGGCGCGGGCTGCGACACGCCGAGGTCGACCTTCACCGTGACTTGCAGGCTGCCGTGCGCGATCGCGACCGGAGCGATCTTGACGTCCTCGCCCATCACGACGGTGCCGGTGCGCTCGTTCACGATCACCCGCGCGCGGCGATCCGGCGTAACATCGAGCGTCTCGATGCCGGCCAGCAGCGCCACGATCTGCTCGTGACTCGACTGCGGTTCGAGCCGCACCTCGACCGTCGCCTGATCGAGCGCGCTCGCGGCTGAATTGCCGAGGAAGTCGTTCACGACGCGCGCCATGCGCATCGCGGTGGTAAAGTCGCCTTCGTGGAGGCTGAGACGCACGATGCCTTCGGAACCGAGATCGACCGGCACCTCGCGCTCGACGAGCGCGCCACCGGTCACGACACCGACCGTCGGGTGACCGCTGGTCGCCGACGCTCCGGGTGCGGACGCCGAAAAGCCGCCGCCGAGTGACACCCCGCCCTGCGCGACCGCATACACCTGCTGATCGCCGCCGAAGAGCGGCGTCATGACGAGCGTACCGCCGCGCAGCGACTTGGCGTCGCCAATCGACGACAGCTGCACGTCGACCCGATTGCCCGAGCGCGAGAACGGCGGCAGCGTCGCCGTCACGACGACGGCGGCCGCGTTCTTCACGCGCACCTGGCGTGGATCGATCGAGATTTGCACGCCGCGGCGGCGCAGCATGCTGAGGATGCTCTGCACGGTGAAGACCGACTGCTGGCCGTCACCGGTACCGTCGAGACCGACGACGACGCCGTAGCCCGTGAGCTGGTTGCCGCGCACGCCTTCGACGTTGGCAATGTCCTTGATGCGCGCGGCCGAGGCCGGTCGGGGAACGACGAGCCCGGCGAGCGACACTGACAGCGCGAGGAGGAGGGCGAGTGTCTTCACTAGAAGGGCCAGAAGACGTCGAGGAGCCAATAGCCGAAGCCCGGCCCCTGTTTGATGCCGACGGTGCCGACGCCGTAGTAATCGAGCCGCGCCCCTGCGATCCGGGTCGACAGCACTTGATTCTGCGCGTCGACGTCCTCGGGCCGCACCCAGCCCTTCACCGAGAGGTGTTGGTCCTCTTTGTTGACCGAGATGATCTTGTCGCCTTCGACCCAGAGATTGCCGTTCGACGCGACCAGCGTGACGGTCGCGGTCATGCGCGCGGTGAGGCGACCTTTGCGGCTGGTCGTCCCCTCGCCGTCCCAGCTGCGCGCGGCCGACGCTTTGACGAGCGCCGCGGGATTGATGGTGCCCTTGTTGTTGGCGGCGAGCGCCTGCGGCAAGCCGAAGAACTCCTCGAGGCTCCCCGACACCTCGGTCTCGGTGGACGTCGAGGTGTCGGCTTCCTTCAAGCCGGACGAGTCTTCGGCAATGACGATCGTCAGCAGGTCGCCGGGAAAGCGTGCCCGGGTGTCGGCGAAGAGATAGTTGGCGCTCACGTCGTCGCGCCAGAGCGAGCCCGTGGCCTTCGCGCGCGGCGACGCCGGCGGCGGTAGCGGCACACGGAGCTCCTCGGCCGGCTTGTCCTTCTTCAAGTACATCGGCATGCACCCGCTCGTGAGCGAGGCGAGGACGACGAGCCCTGCCATGGCCGCCTGGGCAGCCCGGGCGGCCCGCATCGCGCGGCGCGCGCTGCGTTCCATGCCGCGCGCTGTGCGCTCAACGCTGGACGCGCACGACACCATGATCGATCACCTTTCCTGCCACGGTCTGTTTCGACGCGCGGTTCATCACTTTGATCCCGGTCCCGATGGCCCCCGGCTCGAGCGCCTCGCCGGCCGCGGTGATCCGCATGATCGGCGTCTCGACGATCAGCGTGACCAGGTCGCCCTTCTTCACGATGATCGGCGCCGCGAGCGCGGTGCGCGGCAACGTCGCCGCGGCGGCAAGCGCCACTGTGGTCTCCATGCCGATCGCCTGCTCCGGCGCCGTGAGCGCGTTCTCGGGCACGTCTTTCTGATTGCGTTGCTCCACCTGCACGTCGTTGGGGCCGACCACGGCCCCGCGCGGCATCGATTGCTTGGTCACGACCACGGGTCCACGGGCGTCGGTCTTCGCGGTCACCGGCACCGTCGCCAGCACCTCGCCCTCGTGCACGAGCTGCACCTCGAACCGCCGCCGCCCCGGACGGCCGTTCGACGTCGTCGACACGCGTGCCTCGTAGGCGCCGGCCGGAATGCGCACCGGGCCCGCCACTTCGAGGTCACGGACCGTCTCGCCCGGTGGGAGCGCATCGCTCGCGACGTTCAGGACGGCGTTCCGAATCTCTTCGACACTCACTTCTTGCGCGCTGCGCTCGACCCGCACCGTCGCCGGGATCACGTAGCGCGTGGCGCTCGCGTCCATGCCCGCCTCCTGCAGACGACGGAGGATCACCGCACCTTCGAGCCGGCGCGGGGCGTTCGCTTCCGGCGCCGGACCGAGGTCCAGGTCGGCGAGCGCGGCCGCGTTGCCTTCGAGCAGCGCCAGATCGCCGAGCTTGATGTTCGGACCCGCGACGACCGCCGTCCGCTGCACCGTGACGCGACCCGTATCCGCCGTATGCGCCATATCGGCCGCGCCAGCCGTAATGGCAGAGACAACGAGCACACCCACGCCGAGCAGCAGCGCGGCGAGCGCCATGGCGCTCCGATGCATCACGGCCCCGATCCGCGTCATGATCATCGTCCGATCGACGCCGCCGTCCGCAGCATTTCGTCCGCGGCCGAGATGGCGCGGGAGTTGATCTCGTAGGCCCGCTGGCCGGAGATCATCGCCACGAGCTCTTCGACGACGCTCACGTTGGAGCCTTCGAGAAAGCCCTGCGTCAGCTGGCCGAGCCCGTCCTGGCCGGGCGTGCCGAGCTGCGGCGGTCCGGAGCTGTCGGTCTCCTTGAAGATGTTGGCACCCTCGGCGCGAAGGCCCGAAGGGTTGGCGAAGCGCGCCGTCTGGATCTGGCCGACCTGGCTCGGCGCCGACTGACCGGCGAGCGTCACGCTGACGGTGCCGTCGTCGCCGATCGAGATCGACTCGGAGCCGTCGGGAATGTTGATCTGCGGCGAGAGCGGATCGCCCGACGACGTCACCACCGATCCCGTCGAGTCGAGCTTGAACGCGCCCGCGCGCGTGAACGCGGTCGAGCCGTCCGGCAACGTCAGCTGGAAGTACCCGTCGCCGCCGATCGCGATGTCGAGCGGGTTGGTCGTCTGGTTGAAGTCGCCCTGCAGGTTGATGCGCTGGACGGCGGCGGGCCGCACGCCGAGTCCGACCTGGATACCGGTCGAGGTCTGCGTCGTGCTGGTCGCCGGACCGCCCGGCTCACGCGTGGTCTGGTAGAGGAGATCCTGGAAGTCGGCCCGGCTCTTCTTGAAGCCGCTCGTGCTGACGTTCGCCAGGTTGTTGGCGATGACGTCGATGTTGAGCTGCTGGGCCTCGAGGCCGGTTGCCGCCGTATAGAGTGCTCGAATCATGGTGGGTACCTTCCTGTCTCTCGCTGCGCTTACACGCGGCCGACATCGTTGATGGCCTTCGACGTGATCTGGTCGAGCCGCTCCGCGGCCCGCATGTAGGTTTCGAAGCCCCGGACGGTCTCGATCAGCTGCACGAGGCCTTCCACCGGGGAGATGTTTGCGGCCTCGGTCGCGCCCTGGATGACCTTGACGCTGCTGGGCGCCACGTCGACCGGCGGCGCATCGGCAGCCGGCGCGAAGCGGGTCCCGCTCTCGCGAATGAGCTTCGCCGTATCCTCCACGCGCACGATCCGCAGCTGCCCGACCCGTTGCTCGTCGGCGCGCACGCTGCCGTCAGTGCCGATCACGACCGGACCGCGCGGGATGTTGATGTCGCCGCTCGTGCCCTGGATGCGGCTGCCGTCGGAGGCGGCCAGATACCCGGCGCTGTCGATGGTGAAGCTCCCGCTCCGCGTGAGCCGTTCCCCCTGCTCGGTCTTCACGACGAAGAAGCCCTCGCCGGTGAGCGCCACGTCGAGTGGGTTTCCTGTCTGCGAGACAGCTCCTTGACTGAAATCCGTCAGCACGTGCTCGCGGGTGACCGGAGTTTTGACTGCGGTCGGCGGTGGCGCGATGTCGCCCGCGGGCTCGGCGCGCTGCAAAACCCGCTCGGCTTTGAAGCCGGACGTGTTGGCGTTGGCGAGATTGTTGGCGAGCGCGTCGAGACGCGTCTGTGCCGCCAAGCTCCCCGACATCGCCGAAAAAATACCCGCGTCCATTCATTCGCCTCGCTGCGTCAGATCCAGCAACGCCCATGCCACGCGCCGTTCGCCGTGGTAGTCAGGGCAGGCCTTGCCGGCCGGCAGATTCTGCCGGCTCGTTCCTGCCGGGTGGCCGGAACACCTATGCATGCGCCCGCATCTCCAGAGCCGAAGCCCGTCGGCGCGCGGCGCGTGCCGCCTTCAACCCGATCACCAATCGGACCTCGGCCGCCGCGACCCCGAGCTGACGCGCGATCTCATCGGCCGAGCTCCCGCCGTCGGCGAGCGCCTCGATGCGCGCGGCCATCGCCACGGGATCGAGCGCCGCCGGAGCGGCTACCTCGTCGCGGGTTTCGACCTTCGTCCGACGTGCCGGCGGCGGCGCCGTTTCGGTCGCGGCCTTCGCTTCGGTGAGCAGCGTCCGCAACCGCTCCTCGCGCCCAGCGAGCTTGCCGTCGAGCTCGCGCGCGAGCCCTTCGCTCTGCGCCACCAACGTCCGCAGATCGTCGAAGATCGTTTGCAGACGGGCTTCGCGCTCGTCCCAGCCCGCGCCGGGATCGCGGCCGAGCCGCCAGAGCACCGCGCCGAGCAGCATCACTGCCGCCACGTCGAGCGCCGGGCCCATCCACGTCATCATGGTCGCCATCGTCATCGTCATGCCTCCTGCTGCTGCGGATCGCCGAAATGCTCGTGCAACAGTCCCCGCAGACGCAGCAACGCTTGCGCGTGCAGCTGCGAGACCCGCGACTCGGTGAGTCCGAGCACGGCACCGGCTTCCTTCATCGTGATGCCTTCATGGTAGTAGAGCGCGATCACCGTCCGCTCTTTCTCCGGCAGGTCCGCGATCGCCTCCCCCACGAGATCGGCGCGCTCGCGCGACAAAAGCGCCTGCATGGGGTCGGTGCCGTCGCCGTCGAGCAGCTTCTCGACCTGCCAACGATCCGGACCCGATTCGACGCCGAGATCGTCGAGGCTGAACAGCGACATCTGCCCGACCTCGGACAGGAGCGCGTGCAACTGCGGCAGCGTTAGCTCGAGCGCCTCCGCGACCTCTTCCTCGCTCCCCGGACGGCCGAGGCTGCCTTCGAGCTTGCGGTAGGTCTTCTCGAGCAGGCTCGCCTTCTGGCGCACGCTCCGCGACACCCAATCCATCCCGCGCAAACGGTCGAGGATCGCGCCCCGGATGCGGAACTGCGCATAGGTCGCGAACGCCGCCTGCTTCGACGGGTCGAACTTCTTCATGGCGTCGAGGAGCCCCTCGATGCCCCAGCTCACCATCTCGTCGAGCTCGACTTGCGGCGGCTTCCGCGCGGCGAGCCGCTGCACCAGCCACCGCACGAGCGGCAGATAGGCACGGACGGCCTCGTCCGGCAGCGTCGGCCCGGGAGTGCCGAGCGGCGGCTGCAGGCGCGGTCGCGGCCCCGACCGTGGCGTCTGTGACGCGGTCGTCATGACTGCCGCGAGGCCTCCGAAGCCGAATCGCCGGCGAGCAACCGCCGGAAGAAGAACTGCAAGCCGCCTTTCACCCGTGCGTGCGCCGGCGTCCGGCAGAGGCGCTCGGCCAAGCCGTCGATGGCACGCGTGGCGGCCGTCTGCGGCGCCATGTCGATCACCGCCTGCTGACGGCGCACCGCTTCGGGCACCTCGCTGTCCCAGGGCACGAAACCCGCCCAGCGGAGATTCACCTGCAAGAAGCGCTCGGCCACACGGGTCAGCTGCGTGAACGTCTTCCGTGCCTCGAGCTCGCTCCGCGCCATGTTCACGAGCACGGCGAAGCTGTGCTCGGCATAGCGCGTCGAGAGCACCTTGATCAGCGCGTAGGCGTCCGTCAGCGACGTCGGCTCCGGCGTGACCACGACGAGCGTCTCTTGCGCGGCCGTCGCGAAGAACAGCACGTTGGCCGAGATTCCGGCGCCCGTGTCGATCAAAAGCACGTCGAAGTCGCCGTCGAGCGTGTCGACCTGATCGAGCAGCGTCAGGCGCTGCCCTTCGGTCAGCTGGGTCAGATCCTCGTACCCGCTCGAGGCCGGCACGATGCGGATGCCCGACGGCCCTTCGACCATCGCGTCCTTGATCGAGCACTCCCCGCGCAGCACCTGCCGGAGCGTCGCGTGCGGATTCAGGCCGAGCAGCGTGTCGAGGTTCGCGAGGCCGAGGTCGGCGTCGATCACCACGACGCGCTTGCCGCGACGCGCGAGCGCGATGGCGAGATTGGCGACGACGTTGGTCTTGCCAACGCCGCCCTTCCCGCTCGCGACCGCGATCACCTGCATGCCGGCGCCGTCGTCACTCGCGGCGATACCGCGTTCCGTCGCGCCCTGGGGCGCCATTTCGACCACCGATTCCACCATCACCTCCTGCACCTCGTCCACGATCATGCTTCGCCTCATCCCCCGCGCGTCCCGTGTCACGCGGCCGTCAGCCACGCGGCTACGGCGGCGCCGTCTGCCACGGCCAAATCGTCCGGTACGCGCGTGCCCGTTCCGAGCCAGTCGAGCGGCACGCCGACGTCGGCGAGCCAACCGCACGCCCCGCCGATGCCGCCGCCTTCGTCGGCCTTGGTCACGACGGCCGTCGCGGGCGCGAGCCCACCGAGATGCTTCCACGCCGCACGGAGCGCACCGTCCGACGCACCCGCCGACACGACCGCCGCCGTCGTCAGCACCCGACCCGCCGGTGCGAAGAGCCGCGCGAGCGCCGCGCCGGCGTTCGGATCGCCGGTGAGGCCCGCCGTATCGACGTACACCACGTCGCAGCGCTCGAACCCGGCGAGCGCGCGCACGAGCTCCGCGCCATCGTGCACCGCGGTCATCGGCACGCCGAGCAGCCGCGCATAGGTCCCGAGCTGCTCGCTCGCGCCGATGCGCTGCGTATCCGCCATCACCAACCCGACCGACGCGCCGCGCGCGAGCGCGTGCGCCGCCCGCTTGGCGATGGTGGTCGTCTTGCCCGCACCCGTCGGACCGACGAACGCGGTCACGTGCGGCTCCGGCGCGGCCGGCACGGCGACCAACAGGTGCCGCTCGACGCTCGCCGCCAGTGCCGTGGCCGGCGCGAGGCCGGCGAGACGGTTCCGCGTGAAGCTCCGTGCGACGGTTTCCGCGAGCGCGGGCGTCATGCCGTTCAGCGCCATCCGCTCGGCCAGACTCTGCGATTCCTCGTCCAGGACGACCGTGCCCGCCCGCTCGACGCGCGGGGCGATGGCTCGATCGATGCGCGCCATCCGCGCCGTCAGCACACCGAGCTCCCGCGTGATCGTCGCGAGGTCGGCGCTCGGCACCGACGCGGGCGCCACCGCATCGACCGCGGCATTCACGTGGTCGAGGTCCACCGCCGCCGTGATCTCGACGCCGCCCTCGGGCAACGGCCGGGTCGCGAGGATCACCGCCTCGGGTCCGAGCGTGGCTTTGACGCTTGCCATCGCCACGCGCGCGGTCGGCCCGGTGAATCGCCGGAGGCGCATCACGCGGCCCCCGCCGCCGCGACGGTCGCGGTGGCCGTGGCGCGCGGCACTTGCAGGCGGGGCGCTTCGCCGGCGTCGTCATCCAGGCTGACGACGCCGAGCGAGTGGATCTTCACGTTGGCCGGGATCTCCCCCGGCGCCACGATCGACAGGCTCGGCAGGAAGCGCTCGGTCAGACGACGCAGATGGCCGCGCACGGCCGTCGAGCAGAGCACGAGCGGCTGCTGCCCTTGCACGGCAAACTGCTCCGTCCAGGTCGCGAGCTTGCCGAGGAGACGCTGGGCCGTGCCGGGCTCGAGCGCCAGGTACGTTCCGTCCTCGCTCCGGTGCACGGACTCCGCGATCGTCCGTTCGAGCCGCGGCGACAGCGTCACGAGCGGCAACTGCCGATCCGGTCCGAGGAAACGGTTCACGATCGTGCGCGACAGCGCCGCCCGCACGTGCTCCGTCAGCTGGTGCGCGTCCTTGGTGGCCGGCGCATGGTCGGCGAGGGTCTCGATGATCGACAGGAAGTCGCGAATGCCGACGTGCTCGCGCAGCAGGTTCTGCAGCACCTTTTGCACTTGCCCGAGCGTCAGCTGCTGCGGCACGAGCTCCTCGACGACCTTGGGATTCGATCGCGCCAATGCTTCGAGCAGGCCCTGCACCTCTTGCCGGCCGAGCAGCTCGTGGGCATGGCGACGGATCACCTCGGTCAGGTGCGTGACGACGACCGTCGCCGCGTCGACCACCGTGTAGCCGGCGAGCTGCGCCTGCTCGCGGTCGCTCGCCATCACCCAGATCGCATCGAGGCCGAACGCCGGCTCCTTGGTCGGCACGCCGCGGAAGTCGGGATCGGCGCCGCCCGGATTGATGGCGAGATACTGGCCGATCCGAATTTCGGCGCGTTGCAGCTCGACGCCCTTCAAGAGGATCGCGTACTCGCCGGGCTTCAGCTGCAGATTGTCGCGGATGTGGACGGGCGGCACGACGAAGCCCATCTCCTCCGCCAGTTGCTTGCGGAGCGTCTTGATGCGCTCGATCAGCTCGCCGCGCTGGCCGGCGTCGACGAGCGGCACGAGCTCGTACCCGACCTCGAGCTCGAGCAGGTCGAGCGGCGCGGGCACGTCGGACTTCTCTTCCTTCGGGACGTCCGCGCGCGCCTCGAGCGCCGCCTGCGCGACCGCCTGCGCCTTGTGCTCGCGACCGGCATAGGCGAGCCCCCCGAGCGCGCCCGAGAGCGCGACGAACGGCAGGAACGGCAGGCCCGGCAAGAGCGCCAGCGCCCCGAGGATGCCCGACACCATCGTCAGGACCCGCGGGTTCAGCAGCATCTGCGCCGTGACCTCGCTGCCGAGATCGGTACCCGACGCCGCGCGCGTCACGATGATGCCGGCCGCGGTCGAGATCAGGAGCGCCGGCAGCTGTGAGACGAGACCGTCACCGATCGTGAGGATGGTGTAGATCTCCGCTGCGCTCTTGATATCGAGCCCGCCCTGCACGACGCCGATGAAGAGGCCGCCGACGATGTTGATGCCGGCGATCATCAAGCCGGCGATCGCGTCGCCGCGGACGAACTTGCTGGCACCGTCCATCGCGCCGTAGAAATCGGCCTCGGCCTCGATGGATCTGCGGCGCTCCCGCGCTTCGCGCTCGGTGATGCCCCCGGAGTTGAGCTCGGCGTCGACCGCCAGCTGCTTCCCGGGCATCGCGTCCAAGGTGAAGCGCGCCGCGACCTCGGCGATACGGCCGGCGCCCTTGGTGATGACGACGAAGTTGATGACGACGAGAATCAGAAAGATCACGAGGCCGACGACGTAGCTGCCGCCGACGACGAAGCTGCCGAACGCCTGGATCACGTGACCCGCCGCGGCCGCGCCTTCGTGACCGTGCAGCAGAATCAGGCGTGTCGACGCGACGTTCATCGAAAGCCGCAGCAGCGTCGTCACCAACAGCACCGACGGGAACGTCGAGAACTCGAGCGGCTTCAGCGTGTACATCGCGACCAGGAGGATGATCAGCGACACCGCGATGTTGATGGTGAGGAGCAGGTCGAGCAGCACCGGCGGCAGCGGGATGATCATGACGATCACCACGACGACGAAGGTGAGCGGAATCACGAGCTCGCCACCGGCGAGCACGCGGCCCATGACGCCCTTCGGAGCGGGAGCGGTGGTCGGAGCGGCCATCGCCCGTTACCCCGCCCGCCGCTGGCGCCGGAGGCCGTAGACGTACGCGAGGATCTCCGCGATCGCGCGAAAGAGCGTCGCGGGAATTTCGCCGCCGACGGGCACGCTGCGGAAGAGCGCGCGTGCGAGCGACCGGCGCTCCATGATCGGTACGCCGTTCTTGCGCGCCACTTCCTTGATCTTCTGCGCGAAGCCTTCCGCGCCCTTGGCCACGACCCGCGGCGCGCCCATCGCGCCGGCGTCGTATTTCAGCGCGACCGCGAGGTGGACGGGGTTGGTGATGATGACGTCCGCCGTCGGCACGTCGGCGAGGCTCCGCGACTTCACGATCTCCTGGTACGCGCGCTTCAACCGCGCCTTGATCTTCGGATCACCTTCCGCCTGCCGCGCCTCGTCCTTCACCTCGCTCTTGCTCATGCGGAGGCTCTGGTGATGCTGGCGGCGCTGCCAGCCGTAATCGACGGCGGCCAGGACCACGAGCACGCCGGTGACCCATCCGACCAGTCGCCGCGACTCGTAGCCGGCAATCGAGAGCAGCTCGCGCGGCGACGCGCCCGGGAGCGCGATGATCGTGGTCATGCCCCCGGCGATCAGCTTCCACGATACCCACGCGACGAAGGCGATCTTCACGAGCGCCTTGCTCACTTCGAAGAGACCCTTGGTCGAGAAGATCCGTTGAAATCCGCTGGCGGGGGATATCTTGCTGAGGTCGGGCAGCAGCCGCTTGCCGTAGAACTTGAAGCCCACCTGGGCGACTGTGGCGGTGAACCCGGCGATTGCCGTCGCCGAAAGAATCGGGACCACGACGGCCTGCATGTCGTGGACCATGCCCCAGAGGATGTCGCCGAGCTGGGCCGGCGTCAGATCGATGCGTGACACGCCGAGCAGGCTCCGCCGCAGTGACTCGCGCAGGGTCATCATCGACGCGTCCCCGCTCCGCGACGTCGCGATCAACGCCGCGAAGAGCACCGTCGCCGCGGTGATCTCGGCGGACTGCGGAATGCGGCCGTCGGCGCGCGCCTCTTCTTGGCGTTTGGCTGTTGGTTCTTCGGTACGGTTGGCGTTGTCTTCGGCCATTCCCTACCCCAACGCCCGGACGACGGCCGAGAGCGAGTTCCCGACCTCACTGAAGGTCGTGATCAGCAGCCGCGCGGTGAACGGTTGCGACGCGGTCAGGATGAAGAGACCGGCCGCGACGTTGAGCGGAAACCCCACGATGAAGACGTTCAGCTGCGGGATGAGCTTCGCGAGCACGCCCATGGCCGCGTTGACGAGGAGCAGCAGCACCATGACGGGCGCCGCGATCTTGAGCGCCACCACGAAGAGCCCGTTCGCCAGGTCGAGCACGAGGCCAAACCCCGCCGCAGCCGGCAACCCGCCACCGATCGGCAGCACCTGGAAGCTCTCGGCGACCGCGCGGATCAGCATGTGATGGCCGTCGATGGAGAGAAACAGCAGGATCGCCAGGAGATTCTCCCACTGCGCCAGCGACGTGATCTGCTCCTGGCTCTGCGGGTCGATCAGATTCGACAGTCCGATGCCCATTTGGATACCGGCGAGCTGCCCCGCCATCTGCACCGCGCCGAAGGTCAGCTGCGCGACGAGGCCGATGGTGAACCCGATCAGCGTCTCGAACGACGCCATGCCGAGCAGTGTCAGCGCCCCGGCGTTCTCCAGCATCGGCGGCACCGAGCCGACGAGCGGCAGCATCGCGAGCGACATGAAGAACACCAGCGCCACGCGCACCCGCACGGGTGCCGTGCGCGACGCGAAGATCGGGCCCATGATGAACAGGCCGCCGACGCGGGCGAGCGCCAACACCAGGACGATCATCCGGTCTTGATTGAAGGCGAGCAGGTCGGCGACGACGTTCATGGTCCTCAGTGCACGATGCCCGGCACGGACTCGAAGAGCGCAATCGTGTAATTCAGCATCTTCTGCAGCATCCACGGCCCGAAGAGCGCGAGGGCCAGGATCGTGGCGCCGATCTTCGGGATGAACGTGAGGGTCATCTCGTGGATCTGGGTGAGCGCCTGGAACACCGCGACCGCGAGGCCCGCGACGAGTCCGAAGAGCAGCACCGGTCCGGCGAGGATGAGGCACATCTCGAGCGCGTTTCGGCCGAGCTGCAGGACGGTTTCCTGGTTCACTGGAAGCTCCGCACGAGCGAGCTGATGAGGAGGTTCCAGCCGTCGACCAGGACGAAGATCATCAGCTTGAACGGCAGCGAGATCAGAACCGGCGGCAGCGTAATCATGCCCATCGAGGTCAGGATCGACGCGACCACCATGTCGAGCACGAGGAACGGGATGTAGACCATGAAGCTGATCGTGAAGGCCGTCTTGAGCTCGGAGATCATGAAGGCCGGGATGACGACCTCGGGCGGCACGTCGGCCGGCGTTTCCGGGCGCTCGTGGCCGCTGACGCCGAGGAAGAGCTCGAGATCCTTCTCGCGGGTCTGCCGCAGCATGAAGGCGCGGAGCGGCTGAAAACCGCGCGCCAGCGTGTCGACCGGCGCCGCGTCGTCCTTCAGATAGGGCTGGATGGCGGTCTGATTCACCTCGCGGAGCGTCGGCATCATCACGAAGAACGTGAGAAAGAGCGCGAGCGCGACGATCACCTGATTGGGCGGCATCTGCTGCGTGCCGACGGCCTGCCGCATGAACGCGAGCACGATGACGATGCGAACGAAGGCGGTAACCCCGATCATGATGGCGGGCGCGAACGACAGCGCCGTGAAGAGCAGCATCAGCTGCAAGCTGGTCGAGAGGCCGTCGGTGCCGTTGCCGCTGCCGCCAAACTCCAACGAGAACGCCGGCGCCGCCTGCACGACGGCGGGCACGAGCACGGCGGCCGCGCCGGAAACGGTTGCCAGGAGCTTCCGGCCGCTCATCGGCCCGTCGCCGTCGAGAGTGTGAGCATCGGGCCCGCGGCGACTGGGTGCGCGGCGCTCGTGAGTTGGCTGAGGCACGACACCGACTCGTCCGTCAGGCCGAGCAGAAAGCGTTGGCTTTCCACCTCGACGACGGCGACGGAGCGTTTCCCGCCGAGCGAGCGCAGGGCGACGACCTTGATCGGATTGACCGTGGTCGGGACGAGGCCGCGGCGTTTCAGCCACCAGTGCACGAGCGTGGCGCCGACGGTCAGGAGCACGACCGCCGCGATCGCCGGCCAGGCGATCTCGGGAGGGCCCGCGAGGGTCACGGGATTCATCGCAGACGCTCGACCCTTTCCTTCGGGCTCACGATCTCGGTGAGGCGGATGCCGAACTTCTCGTTCACCATGACGGCCTCGCCGCGCGCGACGGCACGGCCATTGATCAGGACGTCGAGCGGCTCGCCCGCGAGCTTCGCGAGCTCGATCACCGAGCCCGCCGTCAGCGACAGCAACTGCCGCACCGGCATCTTCACCCTGCCGAGCTCGACGCTGACGCCGAGCGGCACGTCGAGAATGAGCTCGAGGTTGCCGTTCTCGTGCTCCGACACCACCATCTGTCCCTCTTCCGCCATGTCCGCTCGCTCCTCCGTCAGGCCGCCCGCGAGACGACGCGGACCGCGTTGTTGCCCCGGCTGATGCCCGGCACGCCGGTCATCAGCCGAATGCCTTCCACGTAGACCGCGAGCGGGTCGTCGGCCCGCGTCTCGATCGAGATCACATCGCCGACCTTGAGCGCCAACACCTCGCGCGCCGTCACTTCCGCCGTGCCGAGCTCGACGCTCATCGTCACGTCGCTGCCCTGGATCGCGCCCGCGAGGGCGTTCATCCAATTCGCGTCGGGTCCGCGCTCGACCGCTTCGGGCGCGCCCAGCTTCGCCCGAATCGGCTCCAGCATCGCGAACGGAATGGCGAGGGTCAGCGGCAACGCCCCGCCGCCGAGGTCGCAATGGAACGGCAGCATCAGGATCTGATCCGTCGGTGCGCAGATCGCGACCGAGATCGGATTGGTCTCGCAGCGCCCGTACGCGCACCCGATCGCGTGCAGCGGCGCGAGCGCCTCGGTGAAATCCGCGAGGGTGTGCGACACGATGCGCTGGACGGTTTGCATCTCGATCGCGGAGCACTCGCGGCGCGGCCCGCCGGTCGGCATGCGTCCGGCACCCCCGAACACCTTGTCGACGAGCGCGTACGCGAGCGTCGACGACACGACGACCATCGCGTCGCCGCGGAGCGGGCTCATCGTGAAGAGGTGCAGATTCGCCGGTGTTTCCAGGCGATTCCGGAAAGTCGCGAACTTCAGCATCTCGAGCGGCTTGGCCTCGATCTCGGGCGGCGCGCCCAGGACCGAGGCGAACGACACCTTCAAGCGGCGCACCAAGCGCTCGCGCACGAGATCGAGCGCCTGAAAGCGCCGCGCCACGATGCGCTCCTCGCCGAGGAGGTCGTAGTCCTGCGTGCTGCCGGGCTCCGACGCCGACTCTTCCGTCGGCACGTCACCGTCGGCGAGCCCGCGCAGCAGCGCGCTGACTTCGTCTTGGGAGAGGGTCTCACTCATGGCATCGGCTCGGCGTTACGGCGCGACTCACTGCGTGACTCATTGAACGATGAATTCGGTGAAGTAGACGGCCTTCGCGAGATCGCGATCGAGCACCTGATTCACGCGCGCGATGATCTCCTCGCGGAGCTGCTGCTTCCCTTCCGGGGTGCGGATCTCGTCGAAGGTCTTGCTGGTGAAGAGCGTGAGCAGGAGATCGCGGGTCTGCGGCAGCCGTGCCGCCATGGCGCCGGGAACTTCCGGGGTGCCGAAGTCGATCTGGAAGGTGGCCTTCAGGTAGCGCCGCCCGCCGTCGTCGGCGAGGTTTGCGATGAACGGCTCGAGCGCGAGGATGCCGCCCGGCTTGGCGTCGTGGCCGCCGCCCTTCTCGCCGTGGCCGCCCTCCTCGGCTTCACCGCCACCGTGCTCGGCCTCGGCTTCCTCCTCGATGGCCGCGTTGGCCTCGGAGTGCTTCGGGGCGCTGCCCTTGAACGGGCCGACGCCGAGGTACCAGAGAGCGACGACCGCCCCCACAAGCACGACGACGCCACTCCCGATCAAGGGAAGCTTGGATTTCTTCTTGGGAGCCGCGGCTCCCTCGGCTGGCTTCTCGGCTTCTTCGGACATTGGGCGCTCCTTGCGACGTTGATCGGACCCCGAGTGGGTCGTGGACCAATCAGCAAGGCCTATGCCCGTGAGTTTTCTGACTCCGCCCGGAGGGGGCGGAGAGAAAAGACCGGCGAATCGAGGGTTTTCCGGGAGGGCCGCGTGCGCCGACGGCGCCACGGAGGGGAAAGGTCAGGATTCTGGCGAGAAAGGTGTCGGGAATCCCCGCGCGGTGAAGCGGGCGGATGCGGGCAACGTGGAGGGCGCCCGCATCCGCCTGGGAGACGTCGGGGTTTACCGGACGATGTTGATGAGGTCGTTCAGGAGCGTGTCGCTCGACGTGATGACGCGCGCGTTTGCCTGGAAGCTACGCTGGGTCGAGATCAAGTCGATGAACTCCTGGGCGATGGCGACGTTCGACAGCTCGACCGCGCCGGCGACGATGCTGCCGAGACCAGCGGTCTCGGGCGTGCCGATGGCCGGCGAGCCCGAGTCGACCGACTCGCGATAGAGCCCGTTGCCGAGCGGCGTGAGCGCGTCGGGCGCCGTGAAGTTCGCGAGTGCCAACTGATACAGCGGACGCGTCTGACCGTTGTCGAAGATGCCCGTCACGACACCCGCCTCACTGAACTCGAGCGAGAGCAGCTGGCCCGCGCCGAAGCCGTTCTGCGACTGGAAGCCGACGGCCGAGGGGCCGGCAAACTGCGTGATGCCGTCGATGCCCTCGCCCGGGTTGGCGATGGGATCGGTGTTCGGCGTGCCGAAGTTCAGCGAGATGTCCTGCGCCGCCGCGCCCGAGAACTGGGCGTTCACCGTCGCGGGGTCCGGAGCCGACGCGTTCAATGAGCCGTCGGTGTTGAAGCTGAGCGAGCCGCTGCCGAGGACCACGAGGTCGCCGGGCGTGCCGCCCGCCTGATCGCCGGCGTCGATGCCGACGTTGTAGTTCCACGTGTTGTCGGTGCTGCCGTCCCGCGTGAAGAAGAGGTTCAATGTGTGTTTGGCGCCGAGCGAGTCGAACACGTTGATCGAGGTCGTGAAGTTCGACGACGCGTAGGCGGCATCGAAGCTCGCCGGGTCGAAGCCACCCGCGATGATCTCCGCATCGGCACGCAAGTTCGCCTTGAGCTCGATCGCCGTCGTCGAGACCGGCTGACTGCTGGCGCCCGTCACGCGGATGTCGGTCGGTGCGCCGACCGCCTGATCGAGGTCGTTCAGCGTGAAACCTTGCACCGGCAGGTTCTGGTTCGTCACCAGCACGCCGTCGGAGTTCAAGCGGAAGTTGCCGGCGCGCGTGAAGAGGTTGCCGTCGCCGGTCGCCACCACGAAGAAGCCGTTGCCCTCGATCGCGAGGTCGGTCGGCCGTCCGGTGCTCTCGATGTTGCCCTGCGTGAACGCCGCGCTGATGCGGCCGATCCGCGTGCCGAGACCGATCTTGCCGGCGCTGCCCCCGCCGCCCTGGGCCGAGAGCAGATCGGCGAAGTCCGTCCGGCTGCCTTTGAATCCGATCGTGTTCACGTTCGCGATGTTGTTGCCGATCACGCTGAGGGCTGCGCCGGTCGCGACGAGTCCGCTCCGTGCCGTGCCGAGTGCTCCGAAAATGGCC
>JBDSJB010000355.1:0-6510 GCA_039917665.1 Binatia bacterium | reverse complement strand
TACGCGCGCTCGAGCGCTTGGTCGAGACGCGGTACCTCACGGCCGCCGACAGCCTCCGCCTCGCCGAGGCGTACCGATTTCTGCGCGACGTCGAGCACAAGATCCAGCTCGTCGACGAACGGCAGACCCAGGTGATCCCGGGCGGGGAAGGGGAGGTCGAGCTCGCTCGCCGTCTCGGCTATCGCGACGTGGACCCGGCGACGGCGCTCGCGCGCTTTCGCGCCGATTGCGGGCGGCACATGGATGCGGTGGCGACGTCGTTCGCCTCGCTCTTCTACGGTTCGCAGCACGCCGGGCCGGTCGACGACGGACGATCGACGAGCCTCCTCGCCGCGCTCGACGACAATCCCGCGCAGTCGGAAGCCGAGCTCGGACGTTTGGGGTTCCGGGATCCCCACGCGGCCCGCGATCATCTGGTCTTGCTGCGTGACGGTGCGCCTTCATCGCCGGCGACGCCGCGACGCAAGCAGCTCTTGCTCGGCGTCGCGCCGGCGCTACTCGGCGAGGTGTTGCGCGCGCCCGATCCGGATTTGGCGCTCCGTCACCTCGCGGGTTTCATGGCGGCGATCGGCGCGCGGTCGAGCTTCCTCTCGCTGCTCGCCGAGAATCCCGCCACGCGGCGGGTCCTCGTGCGGCTCTTCGGATCGAGCGAGTTCCTGTCGCAGATCTTGATCCGCCACCCGGAGATGCTCGATAGCCTGGTGCGAGCCGATCTGGTCCGTCTCGAGATTCCGAAGACCGATCTGGCGGCGGAAGCAGCGGGGGTGCTCGCGGCCGCCGACGGCTACGAGGGCCGCCTCGACGCGCTCCGCCGGTTTCGCCACGAGCAGTTTCTCCGGGTCGGCATCAACGACCTCGACAATCTGCTGCCGTTTCACGTCGCGAGCAGCCAGCTGAGCGACCTCGCCGACGTTTGCCTCGAGTCGGCATTGCGGGTCGCCGAGGAAGAGGTGTGCCGTCGCTTCGGAAGCGCGATCCCGGGGCGGTTCGCGGTGATCGGTCTCGGCAAGCTGGGGGCGCGCGAGCTCACCTACAACTCCGACCTCGATCTCATCTTCGTCTACGTGCCGACGGTCTCCGAGGGCGCGACCGAGTTCTTCACGAAGCTCGCCCAGACACTGATGACCACGTTGCAAGTCCGGACCCGTGAGGGTCGCATGTACACGATCGACACCCGGCTTCGACCGTCGGGCAATCAAGGGCCGCTCGTGTCGTCCTTGGAATCGTTCGCGCGCTACCACGCGGCGAGCGCGCAACTCTGGGAGCGGCAGGCCATGATCAAAGCCCGGGCCGTCGCGGGAGATCCCGCGCTCCTGGCGGAGGTCGAGGACATCGTCACGCGCTTCGTGTACGCGGCGCCGCTGCGCGATGCCGAGGTCGATGAGATTCACCGCCTCCGGATGCGGATGGAGCGTGAGCTCGGCGGCGACGAGCGCGCCGAGTTCAACATCAAGACGGGGCGGGGGGGGCTCCTCGACATCGAGTTCATGGTGCAGATGCAGCAGCTCCGTCATGGCATGGCAATTCCGGCGGTGCGTCGTCGCGCGACGCGTCATGCCCTCGAGGCGCTGGCGGCGGCCGGCGTCGTCTCGCCCAATGAGGCGGCGACGCTCGAGCAGAGCTATGCCTTCCTGCGCGCCCTCACGAACCGTCTTCGCATCGAACGCGATCAGCCGGTCGAGTCGTTGGAGCGCGAGGGCGATGGCGTGGCGGCACTGGCTCGCCGGCTCGGATACGTCGGGGCGAACGAAGCCGTAGCGCGTCAGCTGCTCGGCGACTACGGCCGGCATCGCGAACGCGTACGAGCGCTCTATGTGGCCTGGTTCGGCGCAGACGCCTGAACCGTCTTCATCCTTCACCCATTTCCGCCTTCACCCATTTCCGCACGCCCATCCACCCCTACACGGGATTGTTCGCACAGGCCGGCCGCCCGTAGGTTTGGCCCCGTTCGAAATCTCACGTGCCGTTGACACCCATTTGGCGCCCCAGCTCGAGCAAGGAGGAACCCCCTTTGAGAACGGCGACCTGGAATCTGATCGGCATTATATTGACGGTGAGCACTGCGGTGCTCGGCGGTACCCCGACCGCCGCGAGCGCGACTCCCGTCGCGTGTCAGCGCGAAATTTCGAAGGGCTTTGCCAAGTTCACCCAGGCGAAGCTGAAAGCGTTGGGTCGCTGCGCCGACGCGGTGCTGGCGGGCAAGATCGCGGGTCCGTGTCCTGACGGGAAGACCGCGGCCGCGATCACCAAGGCGCAGACCAAGCTGCGCACCGGCGTCGCAAAGAAATGCGGCGGCACCGATCACGTCTGCGGCTCCGGCACCGACGAGACGCTCGCGTCGATCGGCTGGAACGTCGGCGCGTGTCGGAACTTCGAAAGCGGTGCGTGTACGAATTCCCTCGCCGACTGTGACGACGTCTCAGACTGCCTCCTCTGCGTCGGCAACGCGGCGGTCGACCAGGCGATCGCCCTCTACTACGGCTCGCTGAGCGCGACGGTCGACACGACCGTCGCGCGCTGTCAGCGCGAGATCGGACGGAGTGCCGCGAAAGCCTTCCGCGCCGAGGGGAAGGCGCTGCAGAAATGTGCCGACGGGCGCTTGAAAGGGAGCAGCGGGGGCTCGTGTCCCGATCCGAAGACGACGTCACTGATTCAACGCGCACGCGCGAAGGCCGTCGCCAAGATCTGCCAGGTGTGTGGCGGATCGGACGGTGTCTGCGGCGGGAGCGGCGATCTGACACCGGCCGCGATCGGTTTCCCGGCGACGTGCCCCTCGGTCACGATTCCGGGAGGCGCGGCGTGCGGCGGAGCGGTCAACGATCTCCAGGGATTGGTCAGCTGCGTGAGCTGTGTCACCTCGTTCAAAGCCGATTGTACCGACGCCATCTCGGTGCCGACGCTCGAGGCCTACCCAGCGGCGTGCAATGCCAATCCGAACGCGACGCCGACCGGTGGCGCCAATCCGACGCCGACTCCGACGCCGTCGCTCTGCGGCAACGGGGTGATCGACGGGACCGAGCAATGCGACGGAGCGGCCGCCCCGACGTGTCCCGGCGAGTGCTCGGCGGCATGCAAGTGCCCCGAGGCGTGCACGCTGCCGGCGCAGATCCCTCAAATCATGAATCTGGAGATTCTTCCCGGGCTCGATTCGGACTCGGGCTGGACGGGCATCGCCGACGACGTTCCCTACGGCAACTACACGCCGTTCTCGGCCGGGCGCCTCGCCAATTGCGATTGGGATCTCGAGTCGCCGACCTGCGGTCAATGCGACGTCACCGGGAGCGCGCAGTACCGCGGCGCGGTGAAGAACTGCTACTGCACCAATCTCGGCAACCGCGACGCGAGCTCGATTGTCGCCTGCGATCCGGAGGCGTCGGCCTGCACCGGAGCAGAGACCTGCGAGTGCTTCAACGGCGCGATCCTTCCCGTTTCGTCGGGCGGCGCTCCGGGCTGCATCATGAATCGCTTCACGGAACCCGTCACCGGTACGGTCAACGTGTCGCTCTCCGGGCCGCACGCCGGTGAGAGCGATCTCGCCGTCCGCGTCGAGTCGGCAGTCCACAACGGCCTCGGTCTGGCCCGTCCGTGCCCGCAATGCGTCGGTGATCCGATCATCAGCGACGGGGTGAAGGGTGGTACCTGCAACGAGGGCCCACGCGCCGGCCAAGCTTGCGACATCGCGGGCTCGCACGACGTCTTCCAGACCGTGACCTTCGATTGTCCACCGTTTGCCAGCTTCAACATCGGCAATCTCGACATCAAGGTCCCGCACGAGAGCACCGGCACAAACACATTGTCGCGGGGTACGCGCTGCACGGGTACGACGGGCGACTGCGCGTGCAACACGTGCGCGACCGCCGCCGCCGAGCCGTGCAACGCCAACGCCGATTGCCCCGGCGGGGCGATTTGCGGCGGACGCCGCTGCATCGGTGGCAGCGCCAACGGCAATGCGTGCACGAACGTGTCGCAATGCCCCGACGGGCTTTGCAATCGTCCCGGCGAGCCGTCGCTCCAGAACTCGTGCCTCGACGGCGTGTGCTCGTTGAACGTGAACGATGCCCAAGGCGAGGATGAAGGCCTCTGCGAAGCGGGGCCCATCGATCGCCTCTGCACCATCGAAACCTTCCGCTCGTGCTCGTCGAATGCGGAATGCACCCCTCCGCCCGCGGGCACCTGCCCGGATTGCGTCGGTGGTCAAACGTGCCAGGCGACGCTCCGGCAATGTTTCCTCGACCCGATCGTCCGCACCGGCGTTCCAGGCGTGCAGACGGCCATCGTCACCGGCGCGTACTGCATGACGCCGGTCGCGAGCTCGTCGATCAACAAGGTGAGCGGCTGGCCCGGTCCGGGTAGCGTCCGCGTTCCGCTGCGCCGTTTCTTCGGACCGGCGAGCTGCGGCAACAACGTGCTCGACGCGAACGAGCAATGCGATACGGGCCACGACGGCGCGTGTCCGGGGCAGTGTCAGCCCGATTGCCGGTGTCCCTCGGCAGCGACCTGCGGCGACGGCCAGATCAATCAACCGAGCGAGATCTGCGACGGCATCGACGACGATGTGTGTCCCGGTGCTTGCCAGTCCAACTGCACGTGTGGAGCGACGACGTGTGGCAACAACGTCGCCGAGCCCGGCGAGCAGTGCGACGGCAGCGCCGATACCGCGTGTCCAGGCGCGTGTCAGGGCGATTGCACGTGCGGCGCATTCTGCGGCAACGGCACCGTCGAAGGCAGTGAGCAGTGTGACGGCTCCGGCTCGGTCACGTGTCCGGAAGCCGCCTGCCAGAGCGACTGCACCTGCGGACCGTTCTGCGGCAACAACTCTCTCGATCTCGGTGAGGAATGTGACGGCCCTGGGACGGGTGCCTGCGCCGGTACGTGCCAAGCCAACTGCCAATGCTCGCCGGTGTGCGGCGACAACCTACGCGAGGCCGGTGAGCTTTGCGACGGCACCGACGACGGCCTCTGTCCCGGCAAGTGCAGCAACGTCTGCACCTGTCCCGGTCTTGGCGAAGTGACGTTCCGCACGAAGCCGGGTGCCGACCTCGATGCGGGTTGGAGCGGCGTCGCCAACAACTTCCAGCTGCAGACCGGTGGGATTATCCGCGGCGAGATCTCCGGCTGTGATGGCCAGGGCGACATGAGCTGCGCCTTGTTCGCCAACGTCGGCTCGTTCTGCGCGAACGACCCGAGCCGCTCGTGCACCAAGGACGCCGAATGCAGCGGCGGTACGTGCACCATCAGTTACTACGGCCCCCCGCTTCCGGCCTCGGCGGGCGGTGTGCCCGCGTGCGTGCTCCTCCGCTTCGCGACCGACGGGGTCGGCGACTACAACCTGGCGACTGGCGCGGCGAACATAAGCCTCACCTTCAACGCGCTCGCGTATCTCGGCGTCTCGGTCTCGCAACCCTGTCCGATCTGCGACTGCGGTCAGGCCGATCTCTCGCAATGCCAGATCGGCGACGCTGGTACGTGCGCCGGCTCGGGGGTGATCGGCAGCCCACCGTGTACCGTTCAGGGCAACGGCCCCGGAGGTCCGACGTCGCTGCAGTGTCCGCCAAGCTCCTCCCTCAACGTCTCCGGCGACGGTCTCGTATTGCCGGCGACGCTCACGACGGAATTCGTGAGCACGCCGTCATCGCAGCCGTGTGATGCCGCGGGCCATACCGGCGAAGGCTGTTTCTGTGACGGTCAGCCCCAGCAGACCGCTTGCCAAAATGCCTGTGATGGCGGCAGCAATGACGGGGCCGGATGTGACAGCGACGGCGATTGCCCAGGGACAGGCGCGGGTGCGTGCAAACCCCTCTGTCGGCAGATCGTCGGCGCGCCCCTCGGGGAGGCGCAATGTCCTGCCGGACCGGTCGATCGGACCTGCGCCGGAGCGCCCGAGATCTCGTGCAGCAACGACGGCGGCTGTCCGACCGGCAAGGGACCGTGCGCCGCGAAAAACCGACGCTGTTTCCTCGATCCGATCGAACGACAGGGCATCGCGGGCACGACCGACAACTCGCTCGTCGCGACCTTCTGCGTCGCCGAGACCGC
Organism: Binatia bacterium; assembly: GCA_039917665.1. GTDB lineage: Bacteria > Desulfobacterota > Binatia > UTPRO1 > UTPRO1 > UTPRO1. The sequence continues at coordinate 474 of JBDSJB010000355.1, read as the reverse complement.
ATCGTCGACGATCAACACGGTCGCAGGTCTCCCCGGTCCGGGCTCGATTGCCATCCCGAACACGGTTGACGCTCGCCTCTGCGGCGACGGCCTCGTCAACCGCTTCCAGGAGGAGTGCGACCGGAACGACGACGACAACTGTCCGGGGACGTGTCTCCCGAACTGTCTCTGTCAGCGGACGTGCGGGAACAACACCATCGAGTTTGGGGAACAGTGCGACGGAACGGCCGATACGGCGTGTCCGGGCAATTGCGAGCCGTCGTCTTCGGAGAAGGGGTGTCTGTGTCCGCCAGTCTGCGGCGACGGCTTCATTGGTGAAGGTGAACAATGCGATCCGGGCGGCGTGAGTGGCACGCCGCCAGCCGACGACGATCTTTGTCCCGCACTCTGCAACGGCACCACCTGCCAATGCACCGTGCAAGTGCCGACCTGTCTCAACAATGTGCTCGATCCCGGTGAGGTCTGCGAGGTGCC
>JBDSJB010000354.1:0-5093 GCA_039917665.1 Binatia bacterium | reverse complement strand
CGTCTTGATCCTCGCCACTCGCGCGCCGCGCCGCGGGCTCCGTGCCCTTCTTGAAGCACTCGAGGTTACCGTTGACGCTGACGAGCGCGACGCCCTCGGGAATCGCGAAGTCGTTGACGGGCGCATCCCCGAGGGCCTTCTCCATGAAGCTCAAGAAGATCGGCGCCGCGACGCGTCCACCGGTCTGCTCTTTGCCGAGGCTGCGCTCGCTGTCGTAGCCGACCCAGACACCCGTCAACGTGTCCGGCGTGTAGCCGACGAACCACGCGTCGTGCATGTCGTTGGTGGTGCCGGTCTTGCCGGCGACGGGGCGGCCGAGCGGGGCGACGCGTTTGCCGGTGCCAATCTGGATGACGCTCTCGAGCATGCTCGTCACGAGATACGCGGTCTCCGGTGCGATTACCGGATCGGATTGCGCCTGGAACTCTTCCAGGACCTTGCCGTGCGGGTCGGTGATCTTGGAGATGAAGATCGGATCGAGACGACGGCCGCCGGTCGCGAAGGCGGTGTACGCGCGCGTCAGCTCGAACAGCGTGACCTCGGCGGTGCCGAGCGAGATCGAGAGATTCTTCGAAAACGGGCGGGTGAAGCCGAAACGCGGCAAGTAGTTGATGAGGTAGTTCAGACCCATACTCTGCGCGAGCTTCACGGTGACGACGTTCCGCGAGTGGGCGAGGGCGTTTCGGAGCGTGGTCCGGCCGATGAATTTCTCGTCGTAGTTCTGCGGCATCCACGCGCCCCGGGCGCCGCCGGCGAGCGTGATGGGCTCGTCGACGATGATCGATGCCGGCGTCCAGCCGCGATCCATCGCGGCCGAGTAGACGAACGGCTTGAACGACGAGCCCGGCTGTCGGAGCGCCTGCATGACTCGGTTGAACTGGCTGCGCTCGTAGTCGTACCCGCCGACCAGCGCCTTCACCCAGCCGTTGCTGAGGTCGATCGAGATCAGCGCGCCTTCGAGCTGCGGATCGCTGTCGAGCTCGAGCTCGAGGGCGCCACCGGTCTTGGTGACGTGGCGACGGACGGCGATCACGTCGTTCTTCGCGAGCCCGGGTGGGAGCGGATGATCTTTGGTCGCGATCAGCAAGCCGCCGAAGCGGTTCACTTGAACGCGCACCCCGGCCTTGTCGACGCTGAGCACGAGGGCCTGATACGAGCGGCCGGGCTCGGGCGCGTTGGTGTCGCGCGTGGTCTTGGCCGAGGCGAGGAATCGCGCGGCTTCGGAGTTGGTGAGGCGGCGAAGCGGCCGGGCGCGCGTCCGGCCCATGTCGATTGCTTCGAGATTCTTCCGGACCGCTTCTTCGGCGATTTTCTGGGTCGCGAGGTCGACGGTCGTGTACACATTCAAACCCGCTTGGTAGGGCGCGGTGCCGCCGTAGCGTTCTTCCAGCAGGCGGCGGACGTGCTCGACGAAGTAGGGCGCCGCGACGTACGTCGGCGCGTTCGCCTCGTGGCGCGCGAGCGTGATCTCTTCCTTGAGGGCCTGCTCGCTTGCCTCCCACGTGACGTACTTCTCGCGCGCCATGCGCTCGAGCACGTAGCGTTGGCGATATTTGGCGCGCTCCCAGTGCCGTACGGGCGAGTAGCGGCTCGGCGCCTGCGGGAGGCCCGCGAGCAACGCCGCCTCCGCGAGGTCGAGGTCGGCGACGTCCTTCCCGAAGTACTCCTGCGCCGCCGCGCCGACGCCGTAGGCGCCGTTCCCGAGGTAGATGAGGTTCAAATAGAGGTAGAGGATCTCGTCCTTGGTGAGCTGGCGCTCGAGGCGGAGGGACAAGAGGATCTCCTTGGCCTTCCGCTCGTAGCTCTTCTCGGGCGTGAGCAGCAGCGACTTCACGACCTGCTGCGTGATCGTGCTGCCGCCCTGGACGACCGAGCCCGCCGTGAAGTTGGCGATCGCGGCCCGGGCGATGCCGAGCACGTCGACGCCCTTGTGTTGATAGAAGTTCGAGTCCTCGGCGGAGATGAACGCCTGACGCACGACCGGCGGAATCTTTGCGATCGGCACCAAGTAGCGCTTCTCGGTGAAGAACTCGCCGAGTAGCGTCCCGTCGGCGGCGTACACGCGCGTCGCGACTGGAAGCTGGTACTGGAGGAGCTTGTCGACCGGGGGCAGGTTGGCGCTGATCTCGCGGTAGACGATCCAGCCGGCAACGCCGCCCGTTCCCACCACGAAAAGCCCGACCCCCGCCGCGATTCGCCGCAGCCACCGCCGCTTTGGCTTCTGCGCCTGCGCCTTCTTCGGCATTCGTTGCTCGGCCCCGCTCATATCGCCCGCTCCCCAAGACGGTCAATCGGGACTGGCGACTCGCAGCCTTGCGACCGTCGTCCGCCGGCTGCGATACGCGCGGAGGGGGCCAACGTATGGACGCCATTCTCTGTGTGGATGACGATCGCGCCGGATTGGCGACGGTAGCGCGGGCACTGCGCGAGGTCGCACCAGTGGTGACGGCGCAGTCGGGCAGCGAGGCACGCGCCGCGCTCGGCGACGAGATCGCCGTCGTGGTGAGCGACTACCGGATGCCGGCGATGCTCGGGACCGAGCTGCTGGCAGCCGTCCGGGCCCACGATGCCAGCATCGGTCGTATCCTCCTGACGGCGTACGCAGACGTCGAGAGCCTGATGGACGCCATCAATCGGGGGCATGTGCATCGCTACGTCCCCAAACCGTGGGACCCGCGCGAGCTGCGGGCGGCGGTGCGCCAAGCCCTCGACGCCGCGCAGGCGGCGCGCGCCCGGGCTCGCCTCGGCATCGAGACGGCCCGGGCCTATGCGCGTCTCCAGGAGCTGGACGCGTTGAAGACGCGTTTCCTCACCCTCGCGGCCCACGAGCTCCGGACGCCGCTCCATGTGCTTTGCGCGACGCTCGAGATGCTCGGCGGGCTGAGCCTCGGTGGCGAGGCGCCGGCGCTCGTCGCGACCGCGGAACGCCATGCCGCGTGGCTCGGACGTAGCGTGGCCGCGATGACCGACCTCGTTCGGCTCTCGCAGCCGAACGGGCGGCGGCACGGGGCGCTCTGTCTCGGGGCCGTCGTGCGCCGCGTGGCCGCCGACGTTCGGCCGTTCTGCGCGCAGCGGCGGCTCGCGTTCGCCGTCGAGAGCGCCGATGCGCATCCGAGTTGGGGCGAAGCCGACGATCTCCATAGAGCCGTGTTGAATCTCTGCTTGAACGCCGTCCGCTTCACGCCCGACGGTGGGCGGGTGACACTGGCGTTGCGATCGGTTGGGACGGACGCCGACGACGAGATCAGCGTCGCCGACACGGGTGTCGGCATCCCGAGAGCGCTTCGTCCGCGACTTGGTGAGCCGTTCGTCACGGCGGCGCCGCTCGACGCGCATCACAGCGATCCGATCGCGTTTCGCTCCGGTGGCATCGGGCTCGGGCTCGCCGTGGTGCGGGCGATCGTCGCCGACCACGGCGGCCGCCTCGACATCGAGAGCGAGGAAGGCGGCGGGACGATCGTGCGTGTCACGTTGCCGCGGGTGATGACCACGATCGATGCGTCGAGCCCCGCTGTCCGTGAGTGATTCGTCGAGCCCGCTGCCCGTGATTCATTGATCGAGCCCGCTTGCCCGTGCTCGATTGACAGTCCGTTCGGTCGCCGAGACAATGCACCGTGACCGAAACCCGCGTGCGCTTTCTCGATCTTCAGCCGCAATATGCGGCTCTACGCGCCGAGATCGACGCCGCGGTGAGTGCCGTCTTTGCGACCCAAGCCTTCGTGCTCGGTCCGGCGGTCGGCGCATTCGAATCGGCGCTCGCGCGCTACCTGAACGTCGGCCACGTGATCGGTGTCGCGTCGGGAACCGACGCGCTCTATCTGTCGCTCCGCGCGGCCGGGGTCGGTCCGGGCGATGCCGTCCTGACGACGCCGTACAGCTTCGCCGCGAGCGCGACGCAGATCGCGCGGACGGGCGCGCGGCCGTATTTTGGCGACATCGAGCGCGACTCGTTCAACCTCGATCCGGTGCTGGCGCGGCGCTGGATGACGGACGAATGTCGCCGCGACGGAACGGTCTTGCGAGCCCCGGGCGGCGAGATCGTGCGCGCCATCCTGCCGGTGCACCTCTTCGGTCGCCCGTGTGCGCTCGACGCGCTCGGAGCGCTCGCCGCCGAGCACGGCCTCGCTGTCATCGAGGATGCGGCGCAAGCGATCGGGGCGCGCGTAGCGGGCACGGGTCCGTACACGGGCACGATCGGGCGGTTCGGCTGCTTCTCGTTCTACCCGACCAAGAATCTCGGGGGCGCCGGCGACGGTGGGTGCGTCGTGACCAACGACGAGGGCGACGCGAACGCCGTCCGCTCGCTCGCGCGGCACGGCGCCGAAGGCGGACCGTATCGCCACGTCGCGCTCGGCCTCGCGTCGCGTCTCGACGCGGTGCAAGCCGCCGTGCTCGGCGTGAAGCTCAGGCACATCGATGCGTGGAACGCGGCGCGCCGTTCGCACGCCGAACGCTACGATCATCTGCTGGCGGCGGCGCTCGGTTCCGCGCGTGCCGTGGCGGCGCCGGCGATCGTGCCGGGCCACGTGTTTCATCAGTACGTGGTGCGCGTGCCCGAGCGCGACCGCGTGCGTACGGCGCTCGCCGCGGCCGGCGTCGACAGCCAGGTGTACTATCCCATTCCGCTCCATCTGCAGCCGTGCTTCGCGACGCTCGGCCACCACGCCGGCGATCGACCGGAAGCGGAACGCGCGAGTGCCGAGTCAATCGCGCTGCCGATCTATCCGGAGCTCGGCGACGCGGCAGCGCGACTCGTCGTCGAGACGCTCGCCCGTGCCGTCGACGGACGGAGCGCGTGAGACGGCGGACCCTCGCGTGCGCGCTCACCATCGCCGGGTCCGATAGCGGGGGCGGCGCCGGCATCCAGGCCGACCTCAAGACCTTCGCGGCCCGCGGCGTATACGGCACCAGCGTCGTCACGGCGCTCACGGCGCAGGACACCCGTACCGTGCGCCGGGTCATGGTCGTTCCGCCCGCGTTCGTCCGGGCGCAGATCGACGCCGTGCTCGACGATCTCGGCGCCGAGGCCGTGAAGACCGGCATGCTCGGCAGTGCCGCCGTCGTGGCGGCCGTCGCCGACGCGCTCTCGGCGC
>JBDSJB010000353.1:0-4676 GCA_039917665.1 Binatia bacterium | reverse complement strand
TTCGGCGAGCGCGTGACCTACGCCGACGATGACGGCTCGCACCTCATCACCGAGTTTCGCTTCGACGTGTTCCAGATGGCGAAAACGAAAGGCGGCCGCGACCTCTTCCACCACGCGGTGCAGTTCGAGGTCGCCACCCGGGTGCTCGACGAGGCCTTTCAGAAGACCTACGGCCTCCGGCTCGACGACCTCTTCGCCAGCACCGATGCCGCCATTCTGAGCTATCGCTGGGCCTTTCGCGGGCTGATCCACGAGGGCACGGGAATCGCCTGGGAGCTCTACCGTGCGGACATCGAAGGTCTCGACCCGGAGATGACCCCAGCGGGGTTCGTCTACGACCTCTCGCGCGAGGATTTCCAGACCGAGTTCGGCAAGATCTACGCCGAGCCCGGGTACTTCGCGAAGTTCTTCGCCTTCGTGGTGAAGCTGGTGCCGAACGTCGGACCGTTGCGCCGCACCGTCTTCAAGCCGCTGCCGCCGGAAGCCCGCGAGCGCTTCACCACGGCGCTCGACCACGCCATCGAACGCTATCGCACGAAAGTCGCGTCGTTGTCGGGCAAGCGACTCGAGCTGCCCGAGCAGAATCTCGATACGGCCGAGCCGATCGCGTTCGGCGACTACGCGCCGGCCGACGAGGCGTACGGAGATCTCGTCGAGAAGCTCGCGACGCGCGACGCACAGCAGATTCCGGCGGCGCTCCGTAACGACGTTGCGCGCTTCTACGCCAAGCGCCCTGTGGCCGCCGGCAAGAGCAAGCACGATCGCGCCCTCGATCTCGCGCTCGCCAACCTGCGCGCGACGCCCTAGGCCGCCGTCGCCGGCTCGCTCGTGATGACGCCCCGGCGTCGACGGGCGCGCTCGGTCGCGACGAAGAGCGCGATCAGCACGACGCCGCCGACGACGTTGCCGATCGCAATGCACGCGAAGACCGCCTGCTCGCCGAGGCCGAACACCCGGGTGCAGACGATCGCCGCCACCAGCACCCCGCCGACACGCACGATCGTCAGAAACAGTGGCAGCGTGGCGCGCCCGAGCCCTTGGAACGCGAACGCGACCACCATGCTGACGCCGAGCAGCGGGTACGTCGGTCCGACCGTCCGGAAGTAGAGCGAGCCGATCTCGTGGATGACGGCGTCGTCCGTGAACATCCCGAGCCAGAGCGCCGGCCGCCAACACACGAGCAGCCCCGGCACCGCGAGCAACACGATCGCGATCAGGGCGCCGCGTCCGACGAACGCACGGACGCGATCGGGCCGGCCGGCGCCCGTCGCGAGCCCGACGAGTGTCAGCACCCCAGCGCCCACACCGTACCCGAACGACATCAAGACGAAGTCGAGCCGGGTCCCGAGCCCGTACGCCGCGAGGTCGGACGGGCCGAGGCGGGCGACGACGCCGGTCAGCACCATGAGGCCGACGTTGTTGACCGACGTCGAGAGTGCCGCGGGAATGCCGACGCGGAGGATCTCGCGCATCGGCGCGAGCCCGTGCTGGAGACGGAGGACCGGCACCATCAGCCCGCGTCCCCCGAAGACCCACGCCATCCGCGGCAAGGTCGCGAGCGCCTGACAAGTGAGCATCGCGAGCGCGCCGCCGATCAATCCCCACCCGAAGCGAAACATGAAGAGCGGCGTCACCGCCATCTGCAGCACGAGCGAGGTCGTCGCCCACGTGGCCGGAATGCGGACGTTGCCTTCCCCGCGCATCAGGCTGTCGAGCATCATGCTGAAGAACGTGATCGCGACGCCGCCGAAGAGCACGTGGGCGAAGTCGGTCGCGCCGTCATGCACGGCGCCGCTCGCGCCCATCACGGTGAAGAGCGTGGACACGCCGAACCACGCCGCGATGCCGAAGCCCAAGCCGAGCACCACTGCCAACACGAGGGCCTGCCCACCGAGCGTCGCCGCGTCATCGTGCGCGCCGGCACCGTGCGCACGCGCCACCGCCGACGTCGCACCGGCGCCGATGCCGCCGCCCATCGCGGTGACCGCGAGCAACGATACCGGAAACACCAGCGACACGGCGCCGATCGCGTCCGTGCCGAGCCGGCTGACGAAGTACGTGTAGACGACGTTGGAAACGGCGGAGACCGCCATCACCAAGGTCGTCGGCGCCGCCAGGCGGACGACGGCGGACAGCGGCCCGATGTCGAGGAGCCGTGTGGGTAGCGCGTGATGAGGCTTACTGGCGATGGCGAGACGTCCGGCGGCGCGGGCTATCGCTTCGTGTCGCTGATTCGCGACGGCACGGCAAGGCCGCCGCCGACCGGTGTGTCACGCCGCCGGACGTGGGACACGCCGAATCAACGGACACGTGAGCACGACCGCCGTGCCGCGCGCGGGCGCCGAGATCACTTGCAGCTTGCCGCCGAGCGCGAGGGCACGCTCCTCCATGCTGACGAGGCCGAGCGCATCGCGCTGACGCGCCTTCACGTCGAAGCCGTGACCGTCGTCGCGGATCTCGACCGTGAGCACGCCTTCGGCCGTCGCCAGGGTGACGTCGATCTCGTTCGCGTTCGCGTGGCGGAGCGCGTTGGTGATCGCCTCCTGCACGATCCGATAGACCGCAACCTCGACGTCCTCGCTGAGGCGCGGAATCGGCGTCGGCACGCGCGTCGTGATGCGCGTCTCCCCCGACATCCCGGCCGTCAGCGACCGCACGCTGTCCTCGAGCCCGAGATCGTGGAGCAGCATCGGCCGCAGCTCGCGCGCCACGAGCCGGAGATGCTCGCCAAGCTCGTTCAAATGGCGCCCGACACGCGCGAGCTTCTGGCTCGATTCCGGGTCGATCGCTTGCACCCGTCCGCGGACCGACTCCACCATGATGCCGGTGCCGACGAGCTCCTGGCATACGTCGTCGTGCAGGTCGAAGCCGAGGCGGCGCCGTTCCTCCTCGCGAACCTTGACCTGACGCTGCGCCAGCAGCCGGAGCTGCTCCTCGCGTTGCTGCAGCTCTTCGAGCGAGGTCCGGAGCGCCTCCTCGGCGATCCGCCGTTCGGTGATGTCGAAGGCGGTGGCGAGGAGTGCGCTCCGCCCCTCGTGCTCGACGATGCCGACGGTCAGATCGATCCAGCAATAGCCGCCGAGCTTCCGCAAGAATCGATACTCGACCCGCACCGGCACGGGCTCGTCGCGCACCCGCGCCCGCGCGCGCGCCAGCGCCAGCGCACGATCGTCGGGGTGCAACAGCGTGCCGAGCGGCATGCCGCGGAGCTCGTCGGCAGGGAAGCCCGTGATCGTCGTGACGGCGGCGTTCGTGTAGCGAATCACCTCGTCCTGCACGATGAAGACGCCCGCCGCCGTCGACTCGGTGAAGCCGCGGAACATGCGCTCGGACGTCGCGAGCGCCTGCTCGGCCCGCTTTCGCTCCGTCACGTCGAAGGCCGTCCCGAGCATCGCCGGCGCCCCTTCGTAGTCGATCAGGACCACGGTGATGTCGACCCAACGCTCCTCGCCCGACTTGGTGTGCGCGCGATACTCCGCGCGCGTGGGCACCGTGTCGCCGTGCATGCGCGCCATGCCGCGCTGCGACACCTGATCGCGATCGGCCGGATCGACGAGGAAGAGAATCGACTGGCCGAGAATTTCCTCGCCGCTGAAGCCGGTGATGACGGTCACCGCGGCGTTGGCGTAGCGGAGGACGCCGTGCTGCACGATGAGCACGCCGGCCGCCATCGACTCGGCAAAGCTCCGGAAGGTTCGCTCGCTCGTCTGCAGCGCCTCCTCCGCACGGTGACGCTCGGTCACGTCCTCGACCTGGCCGATCATGTGCGACGGCTTGCCGTCGCGGTCACGCACCAGCGCGCGCGTCACGCGCGCCAGCACCACATTTCCGTCGCGGTGCCGGAGCCGCATCAGGCTGTCCAGCATCTCCACGTCGCCGCTCAGTACCTGAAGCCGGTCGCTCCGCGCGGTCGCGAGATCGTCGTCCTGAATGAACGCGTCCATGGGCTGACCCACGAGCTCGTCGGCGGTGCGTCCGAGCATGTGCTCGAAGGCGCGATTCACCTGCTGAATGACGCCGTCCACGTCGACCATCGACATGCCGATCGGAGCGCGGTGAAACGCGACGCGAAACCGTTCCTCACTTTCCAGCCGAGCTTCGCGCGACTCGGCCAGCGCGCGCCGTGACTCTTCCCCCTCCTCACGGCGCAGGATTCGCGCATGGAACTCGGGGGTGAGTCGGGCCGCCACCGCCGCGCCGAGCACCATAGTCGAGCCGAACACGACCAGAAGATCGACGACCGCAACGCCGCTCGTCGGCTCCAGCACGCGCAACCACAGACTCGCCTGCGCGCCGATCGCCACCATCAGCGCGAGCTCGCCCCGCCAGCTCCATCCGAAAAAGAGCGGCGGCACCAGTGCGAGCACCGCGAACAAGGGGACCAGCACGGAGAGCGGCGCGTCGGTCGAGCTCGCCGCGACGGTCCACAGCGACACGATGGCCAGCATGGCCACGAACGCTTGGGCCCGAACGAGGAGCGGAGACACCGTCCGGGAGATCCAGCGAGCGGCCGCCGCCAAGACGGCGATCTCCCCGGCCGTGGTCGCGAGCGCGGCCGACCAGGTGAGCAAGGGATGCGCCCCGGACGCGAGCGCAAACTTCCAGATCGAGCCCGCCGCGACCCACGCCAGCGCAAAGAACGCGAAGCCGTCACGGACGAGATCGCGCTCGGCGAG
>JBDSJB010000352.1:0-8905 GCA_039917665.1 Binatia bacterium | reverse complement strand
CCTACCAGGACGGCCAACTCGTCGACGAGTCGTCCCAGACGATCGCATCGACCGGCCCTGCGGCGACGGAATTTCACATCTCGAAGCCGTCAGGATGGCCGGCCGGCAAATACAAAGTGGAGATCTCCGCCGACGGCAAGGTCGTGGCGACCCGCGATTTCGATATCACTACATAGGAGGACGAAATGATCGAGCTTCTCTGGATCATCATCATCGGCGCCATCGTCGGCGCCCTCGCCAAGCTGTTGATGCCGGGATCAGACCCCGGAGGTTTTTTCGTGACGGCGCTCGTGGGCATGGGCGGGGCGCTGATCGCGACCGTGCTGGGCCGCATGCTCGGCCTCTACGCGGCCAACCAGGGGGCGGGCATCATCGCGTCGATCATCGGAGCCATCCTCTTGCTCTTCGCGTACCGGAAGTTCAGCGCGCGCCCCACGTGACGTCGTCACACGAAAAGGAAGGAGTCGATCATGGGCATTCTCGATGAGTTACTTGGAGGCGGAGATCTGCAGCGTCGCTTCGAGGACTTCGGAAAGCGTTTCGAGCAGGGACATCCCTCCGAGGGATACACGGACCAGGAGGTCGTCGACCGCTACCAGGATGTGGCGCACGCGGTTCCTCCGGACCAGTACGCGCAGGCCGCCCAAGAGGCGCTCGCGCGGCTCTCGCCCGAGGAGCGTGCGGAGTTCGTCACAATGCTCCAGGAGCGAGCGAACGCGCGGGGCGTCGAGCTGCCCCGGCAGGTGGGTTCGGATCCCAAGGACCTGGGGCAAGTCGTAACCGATCTGCATCAGACCCCCGGCCGGCTCCGCGAGATCCTCGGCGGTGGAGGCGATCCCGGGCAGGTCACGGGGTCGAGTGCGCTGACGGGCCTGTTCGCATCGCCGCTCGCCAAGGCCGTCCTTGCGGGCATCGCGGCCATGGTCGTCAAGCGGGTGACGCGGGGGCCGGGGCGGTAGCGTTGCTGCTGGTACGTTCGGCTGTCAGGACGCGGTCGCGAGCCGAGTGGCCCGCGACCGCCCTGGGCTTCAGTCGGTTTTCTTCGTTGCCGGATGCGTGAAGCACTGATTGCCGATCGTGACGGTAAGTCGGGTGTTCGCGGCGCTGTCGTCGGCCGCCGCTGAGCCGAACCACTTCTTGGCTTTGACGACCAGCTGAAACACGCCCGGCTGTTTCGGGTCGAGATTCTTCAACTGGACCTGCTGCAGTCCGGTCTTGGTCTTGGACTTGAAGCGCCAGAGCTTGCCCGATGCGCCGACGGGAGAAAGCGCGCTCAGGCTCCGCGTCGCGATCGGCTGCGAGTCGCCGTCGTCGAGCCGCACGTTGACGAGCTCGCCACTGTAGGCCGCGAGCGGGATCAGCATCTTGGCGCCGAGCTGGCCGCTCTCGGCTTTGCTCTTCACGCCGACGACGGCCTTCGGGTCGGCGACCAGGTCGGTGCAAAGACAGGTGCAGTCGTTCTGGCAGGTCGAGGGGCAGCTGCCCTGGAGTACGCCGTCGCACGACTCGCTGCCCTCGAGAAGACCGTTGCCGCAGGTCTGGAGGTCACACGCGTCGCCGACGCCGTCGCCATCGGAATCGGCCTGGGCGGTATTGGCGACGAGAACGCAATTGTCGAGGTGATCGGGGACGCCGTCGCCATCGGTGTCGGGGCTGGCGGGGACGATGGATTGCGCTTCGCAGGTCGAGCCCGGGGGGCAGTCCGTGCTCGCGCCGCAGACGCCTTGGGTCTTCTTGCAGGTGCCGGCGTCGCAAAACGCGCCCGGAGCGCACTCGGCCGTCACGGTGCAGACGCCGCCGGTCTCGATGCACGCGCCGGTCGCGACGTAGACCGTCCCGCTCGTGGTGCCGGGGTCGCCACCCGCGAGCGGATTGCCTTGGGTCACCGTCCCGATCGTGCGGGTCGTGCCACTCGCGAGGTCGAAGAGTCGGATCACGAGATCGGCGGCGTCACCATCGCCGTTCAGATCGGTGCCACCACCTCCACAGCCCTCGAAGACGAGGCCGTGCTGATCGCACTCACGGCTCAGGAACTTCACCGAGGCGGCGAAGACGCGATACGGAACGCGCGGATCGCATTCCGGAATCCGGCACGGCGTCACCGCCTCTTGCGTGTCGTGCAGAATCTGCGTTGCGGGATCGTAGACCTCGAGCACGTCGTCCCCGGTGTCGCCGTCGTTGTTCAGATCGGACCCTTGCGCCGCTTCGGAGGTCCGGAACGCGACGAGGCTCGGGCCGCACACGAACTCCTCGCCGGCCCGTTGCGTGTTGATGAGTGTGCTGCCGACGGTGTTCCAGATCTGCAGGACGCGATCGAGGCTGTCGACGTCGGGTGGATTCAGGCTGCCGGCGCCCTGGTCGGACTCGGGCGTGAGGAAGACGGCGAGCGGGCCGCACATCGCGAGCGTGTCGGCGGCTTGCTGCGTGTTCGTCCACGTCCCGGCAACCGTCGGAGGATGGACTTCGACGACGCCGTCGTTGGTGTCGCCGTCGAGGTTCAGGATCGTAGTGTTCTGACCGCGCTCGTCGACGATGGCGCCGATGGCGTTCGCCGACATCGCGACGGCCCGGGCCGCGACCCCGAGACTCTGCGGCGCGCCGCTGCCCGGCCAGAGATCCACGACCGTATCGGTGACGTCGGCATCGCCGTTCAGCGAGCCGGCGGGACACGTCGCAGAGCCGAGCGCCGACTCGGGTCGCAGGAACGCCGCCATGCCGCCGGTGACGGCGACTTGGGTCGCCGGGCAGAGCGTCTGCAACGTGCTCGTCCCGGTGTGCAGCACCTCGAGTACCGAATCGATCACCTGATTGTTGTCGAAGAGCAGATTGTCGACGCCGAGCGGGTCCGTCGCGTCGACGGCGCGGACGAACGCGTCGGTCTTGCCGTTGGTGTCGGTGCCGGGCGGAAGAAGATTGGCGTCGGGGCTGGCGAAAGCGACGGTCTGGCCGTCACCGGAGAGCGCGAAGCCGATCGACGCGACGAGGCTGTTCGACCCGACGGTCGCCTGGGTGCCGTTGTAGGCGACGCTCACGCGCTTGGTCACGTTGATGAGGCGGTCGCGGACGTAGATGTCGTTGATGCCGTTCGTGTCGCCGCCGGGACCGAGGAGCGTCGTGGAGAGGGTCTGGAAGGCGACGAAGCGGCCGTCGGGGGAGATGTGCCCGAGGAACGTGAACTGGTCGCCCTGCGTTCCGTCGGTGCCGACGCTCACCCGGTCGGTCGTGGCGAGCAGGCGATCGCGCACGTAGAGGTCGGTGATGCCGTTCGTGTCGCCCGGCACGAGACCGGTACTGGCTGAGAAGAGGATGAAGCGGCCGTCGGGCGAGATCTTCTGACGCGAGAACAGGGTGGTGTCGATGCCCACGACCTCGGTCGTGCCGAGCAGCCGATCGCGTACGAGCGACTGCGACACGGGGGACACCCCGATCTGGGCATTGAAGGTGACGTAGCGTCCGTCCGCCGACAGGTCGACGTCGCTCATCACATTGCTGAATTCGTCCGGCGTGCCAGCCAGGCCGCTCACGCGCTCGGTCGTCGCCGTGCAGGCGGGGACGACGGCGCCGTTCGAGCGGCACGTGTCGCGGACGAAGACGTCCGTCTTGTTGTTGGTATCGCCCGCTACGAAGTTCGTGCAGTTGCTGGCGAATGCGATGAAGCGGCCGTCGTCCGAGACCGCCGGCGACGACGACGAGCCGACCGATGGAGACGCACAATACGCGCCGTCGGCCGCTACGCTGACGCGTACGGTCGACGGGACGCAACCGCCGCCGACGGAGACGCCGTTGGCGACGCAGCGATCCCGCAGGTGAACGTCGTAGGCGCCCGAGGTTGCGGGGTCGAACACCACGTTCTCGAGGTTCCAGTCGTCGGAGACGAAGACGACGAACCGCCCGTCCCGCGACATCCTCGCGCTCGTCGAACCCCCGCAATAAATGCACCGCGGCGGTCCGCCGTCGGCGCGGGGATCGAGCTGTTCGAGCGTGTTGGCGACCCGGTCGCGGAGGTAGATGCTCGTGCCCCCGAAGTCGTTCGGATTGGGAAGGTTCGTCGCGGCACTGGAGAAGATCGCGTACCGGCCGTCATAGGAGAGCGCGCTCGGAACGGAGTCGTTGTTCGGGCCGAGCCCGCCGGCCGTGAGGCTGACACGCGTGGTCGTGCGCGCCGCCATCTCGCGCTCCGAGGACCGAAAGAATACGCGCCCGTTCGAGACGGCGAGGCTTTGCCCGTTCACCACGAGCGCGGGATCGACGGCCCGCGGCGGGCTCATCGCGATCTCCCCGCTGCCGAGGCGAAACACGCGGGCGATGGCACCCGAGATCGCACCGTTCAGGTCGATGTCGCATTGCTTCTGACCCGGCTCGGACTCGAGGAAGGCGAGGACGTCGTTCTCGATCGCGCTCGCCGGGAAGTTGAATGGCGGCTGGCTGATGCGGACCACGGCGCGACCCTCGGGGGTGCCGGCAATGCCGCACCCGGCTGGCGCGCCCAGGTTCTCCGCGGCACCGGTCAGCCGATCGCGGAGCGTGATCACCGAGTCGGTCGTGTCGCCGTCGCCGTTGTGATCCTGGAGATCGACGTTCTCCTGGAGGGTGAAGGCGAACTGGTCGGTCGTGCCCTGATAGAGGCTCTCGAGCGCGACTTGCGCGCGAGCCTCGAAGGCGTAACCGACGCAGGTGTTGCCCAGGCCCGCGCAATCGATCGGCTGCGTGCAGGGTTGGTGCGGGTCGAGCTGACAGACACCCGTGCCGATCGGCGTCCGCGCGAGCGGAATCGGGCCGCCGTTGGCAGCGAGCGGGGCAAAGTCACCGAAAAGCGCGCCGCACCGTCCGCCGCCGCACTGGCCGTCGTTGGCGCAGAGGGCGCCGGGCGTCGCGCCGCCGACGCACGTCGTCGGGCAGGTGCCGCCCGATGGGCAATCGGTATCGAGGACGCAGCCCTTCCCCGGCGCGTTCGAGCAGGTGCCGGCGCGGCGCGCGATGCGAAGAATCGTGTACGGCGCGTCGACGGAACCGAAGAGCGCTACGACGTCGGGGTCACCCGTGGTCGGGTCGGCCGCCGGCTCGAAGATCGGCGGCAGCTTCGCGCCTTCCGGGGTGTAGGACGCGAGGAACACCGGATCGGGAATCGCGAATCCGAGTGGCGAGCGCAGCGTCGCGCGCAGCAAGCGCGGTACGGGCACGCCGCCGTTGGTGGCGAGCAACCCTTGCCAGTTGAAGGGCACGAGCAGATTCCCCGCGGTGTCGACCGTCATGCGCAGTTCCGAGGCGGTCGGATTGCAGGGCGCGGGGCTGTTCGCGAAACACAGGCTCGAATAATCGTTGGCCTGCGGCAGCGCGGTGAAGTGGCTGAAGGTATTGCCGAGGTTCGGTTGGCAGGTGCCGTCGGCGTCGTAGAGGTCGTCGACGCACGCGAGCAGACCCGACGTCGCGGCACAGGGCGACGTCGCGAGCCCGCAGGGCAATGGCGCGCCCGCGGCGGTCACGGCGATCGTCGCCGGGCCGGCGAGCGTGCGGTCGTCGGTGCCAGGCGCGAGCAGCGCGTCGGTGTCGGGAAAACGAAACGAAAGGCGCGGGATGCCGTTCCGGGCGACGATGGCCAGATCATTCGCTGGGGCTTGGATGCAAGTGACGTTGCCGGCGCCGACCGTGCTCTCGCACGCGGCCTGCAGCTTCACGATCTTGCCGCTGCTGCACGCATCGGCGGTGAGGAAGGCGACACGCGGCGGCGATCCTGTCGGCGTGAATACGACGCTCACGACGTTGTCCGCACCGTCAGCGGCGAATCCGAGCGCGGTCTTGTCGCAGCGCCCCGGCTCGACGCCGATCTCGACGAAGTCGCCCGGCCCCGCGAAGGGCCGATTGATCGCCCCGAGCGCGCCACGAAACGTTTGGGCGGCGCTCGGGATGAGATTACAGGCGGCGTGAGAGGATGAGGCGGTCGAGACGGCGGCGAGAACAGCGAGCAGGGTCAGCTTGAAGAAGGGGGTGCGAATACGCATGGCGAACTTTGGTCCGCGTGTTGCGACGTGTCAACGAGCGAAACAGGGCCCCGGTGGCCTGCGGCCTGCGCCGCATGGCGGACCGCACAGCGGACGAAGAGCGGCGAGAACCGCGGCCCAGGGGTGGACGCGGCTCAGCGCGGCGCGGTGGCCGGCAACACACCCGTGATCAGTGCAGCGAGGTGCGCCATGTCGAGGTACTCGTCGAGGCGTGTAATGCGGCCGTCCGCGACGGTGCCGACGAGACACGCCGGAACGGAAAGAGACTTGCCGCTCGCGGTCGCGCCGCGCAGCACGTGCTGTTGGATGAATCCGGTCGGCGTGCGCTGCAGCCGTACGTTCTCGTAGCGCAGGTCGCGTACGTGCTTGGTGACCCACCCAAGGACCATCAGATTCTGCTCGACGGTCTGCGCGACGCCGTCGCTGTTGTGCCAGATGCGACAGTCGGGCGCGTAGATCTCGCGGAGCGCGGCGACGTCGCCGGCGGTCACCGCGGCGAAGAGGCGTTCGGCGAGCGCGAGGATGGGGTCATCCACTTCATCGGCTCCGCTGACGCAACCAGATGGCAAGAGCCTCGGCATCCAGCTCACCGCGAGCCATCGTCAGTATGACGTCCGTCAGCTCGGCGGTCGCGAAGTCCGGCTCGACGTCATTGACCAGGAGAAACACGATGCCCGCGTGCGCACCCACGCGCTTGTTGCCGTCCACGAATGGGTGGTTCATCACGAGCGAATGCATCAAGGCCGCAGCCTTGGCGGCAACGTCGGAATAGAGATCTTCTCCCCCGAACGTCGCCTGCGGGCGCGCCGCTGCCGACTCCAGCGCGCCTCGGTCTCGGATCCCCGAAGCCCCACCGAAGCGCTGAATCTGCCTCCGGTGGAGATCGAGGATCTGGGCGACGGAAAGGTACTCGGTCACTTCGCCAGTTCGCGAAAACTATCCGCGTAGCGATCGGCGACGGCCTCGGCCACCTTCGCGAAGCGGCGGCTGACCTTGCCGTCCTCGAACTGGCGCGCCCCGGCCCGGATCGTCACGGCCCCCGTTTGCGGGTGCACGGTCACGTCGACCTCGTCGCCCTTCTCGAGCTTGAGCTCTTTGACGACCTCCGCCGGCAACGTCACGGCGAGCGAGCTTCCGGCCTGCACCAGCTTTCGCTTCATGTCAGTACTAAATATGTACGCGGAGAGCTGGTCAACAGGTCATCCCCGAGGAGACCAAGAGCAGCGGGGTGAACGGCAGTTGGCAGCTGTAACGCTTCTGGCTATCTTGGCCAGATGAAACAGGCCAAGATTTCCGAGCTCAAAGACAACTTGAGCCGCTACATTGCCTATGTCCGCAAGGGCGGGGTCGTGCGGGTCATGGATCGCGATCGGCCGGTCGCTGACCTCGTCCCCCTCGTCCAGGGCGAGCACGGCGACGCCGAGATCGACGCCATTCTTCACGACCTCGAGCGCAGAGGTGTCGTGAGCCGCGGGACCGGATCGCTCCCCAAGGGTTTTCTCGACCGCCCGTTGGCGAAGCCCAAGGCAAGCGTCGTGCAGGCGCTCCTCGACGAGCGTCGAAACGGCCGATGAAGTTCTGGGACAGCTCGGCCATAGTGCCCCTCCTGGTCCGGGAGCCCTCCAGCGCGGCTATCCATCGGATGGCACGGACAGACGCGCACTTCGTCGTCTGGCGGCTCACCGCCGCCGAGGTGCTGAGCGCGCTCTGGCGCCGGCGACGTGCGAGCGAGCTCGACGAATCCGCGGGGGTCGCAGCCGAGGAGAGACTGGCGCTGCTCGAACGCGCCTGGACGTGCGTCGATGATCTGGCGCATGTCGACCGCCGAGCCCGCCGCTTGTTGGCGCTTCACGATCTTCGCGCTGCCGACGCACTGCAACTCGCGGCAGCGCTGGTCGCCTGCGACGAACAGCCACGGCTCCTGCCGTTCGTCACACTCGATCGGCGCCTCGCCGACGCGGCACGCCGCGAGGGCTTTGGAGTGCTGCCGGCCGCCTGAGCCCCCCGCAGCTCAGGTCGTCTGCGCGGCGCTGAGCTCTTCGAAGCGGGCGACGGCCCGCTCGGCGTCTTGTTCCGCGAACACCTCCCCGCGCTGGATGCGATCCCCGGCGTTGATGGTGACGACGATGAACCCGTCCTCGAACGGACCGCCGCCGTCGGGGACGGTCCCGCGCCGGCGGAACGCGATGACGAGACCGTCAGCGTTCCAGGCGAGTACGCGCAAAATTTCATAGGACAGCCGCTCGCTGAGCTCATCGATCGCCCGCAGCGAGGCGACCCACTGCTCGAGATCCAGCGTTCCGAGGCCGAGCGGACGGTGGTCGACCCAGACGGCTTCTGGCGCATGGCACTCGCGGACGCGCTCCCAGTCCCGACTCGCGACGGCGCGGAGATAGGCCGCGCACGGCTCCACGCCGCCGGTCGCGGCAGCCTCGCCCGCCGCGAAGCGGGTGAGCGCCTCCGCCGATGCGACACCCCGATCGTCCGGGTCGAAGCGAATCACGGCGCGGAGACGTCCTGCCGGGTCGACTTCGGTCACGGTGACGCGCTCGATCTCGAAGGCACCGCCGTCGGGTGCCCCACTCCAGCGAGTGTCCTCGAGGGAGATCCGGTCCCCGAGCGTTCCGGTGGTCTCGGCCTCCACCCGCGTGTCGGCCGGCCAGAACATGATCGAGTCGATCCAGGTCTCGATGTCGCCGCTCACGAGCGCGCGCTTGCCGCGATCCTCATAGCGGAAGTCGGGCGCGGCGAGCCCGCGAATCGCCGCGGAGTCGCGGGCGAGCCAGGCGCGGCTCAAAGCATCTCCTCCCGCTACCCGCATCGCCGCGTTCGGCGGGATGCGGAGCGGAGCGGGTCGGAGCTCCTCGAAGCGAGCCTGCGCGCGCTCGATGTCCTCGACCTCGAAG
>JBDSJB010000351.1:0-4669 GCA_039917665.1 Binatia bacterium | reverse complement strand
GTCGCTCAGGTCGCGACGTCTTCGCCGCCGTCGACGCCGATCACGGTGCCCGTAATCCATTGCGCTTCGGTGCCGGCGAGCATCGCGATGACTTCGGCCACGTCGGACGGCTCGGTCATGCGGCCGCTCGGATTCCGCGACCGGACCTCGCTCGCTAGGAGCTCCGAGCCGGGAATTTTCCGGAACGCCGGCGTGTCGGTGACACCCGCGCGGATCGCGTTCACGGTCACGCCGCTCGGTCCCAGCTCGACGGCGAGCTGACGCACGTACGATTCGAGCGCCGCCTTCGCGGCGGACACCGGGCCGTAGCCGGGCCACACGCGGCTCGATCCGGCGCTCGTCATCGCAACGACGCGACTACCGCGCGTGAGCAACCCGCGCCCGGCAGCCCCTTGCACCCAATACACCAGGCTGTTCGCCATGACGTTCATCGTCATTTCGATCTGCGCCGGGGTGGCGAGCCGTGCGGCCTCGGCGCCGACGAAGGGGGTCAGGCTGCCGAACGCGAGCGAGTGCATGAGCACGCGCACGACGCCGCCACCGTCTTCGGCGATGCGGCCGGCGAGCGCGTCGATCACTTGTTGCCGCTTCTCGTGATCGGCGGCGTTGACATTGAAGAAGAGCGCCTGGCGTCCCGTGTCGCGAATCGCCGCGGTGAGCGCGTCGACGTGCTTCATGCCCGCGCGCCGATCGAGGTGCACGCCGCAAATGTTGAACCCGCGCTTGGCGAGCGTGCGTGCCGTCGCCTCGCCGAAGCCGCTCGAGGCACCGAGAATCAGGGCCCACTGCTCGTGTTCTGCCGCCATCGCCGGGGGACCATAGAGGATGCCGGAGAGTCCGACAACACATTGGTTTCCTTGTGTTTCCGAGCGATCCTTTGCTAAGGGTCGGCGCGATGGAGCAGCCCCCCGAGAGTCCTCCCACCGTCCAGAATCGCTGGTGGGTGGACACCGGCAAGACGCTCGAGCCCGCGAAAGGGGTTTCCAAGGGACCGCGGCCGCCCGTCGGCAGCCGGTTCTTCGACATCGGCTACGAGTTCGATCAAGAGCACGCCAAGCGTCGTCTCACCGACCTCAATCTCAAGTTCCTGGATGAGGTGCGGCCCGACGTCGACGAATGGCGGGTGATTCACATGGTGCCGAACGAGACCGTACCGGCCGACCATATCGAGCATCTCAAGCGCCGGGTGCCCCTTCCCCCCGGCTCTCGGGGCGTGATAGTGGACTCCGGCCGTTCGGTACGCTTCATCATCACCGGTGATCCTGTCGGCGAGCGAGTGCTCGAGTTCACGCTTGGCGAGGAGTCATCGTTCGACTGTTGGATCCGGGGAGATTGGGTGCGCGAGGAGCTATTTCGCGACCTCGAAGATGCGCTGCGGCACGCGCAACCCTTCGTGGGGCGTTACCTCGGACCGCAGCCACGAGCCGTAAACGAGACTTGTTAAGGAGGGGATGACGACATGACGACAGCAGGCCACGAAGCAGAAGAAGTCAAAGACGTTGTTTGGACTTACGCAGGCTGGGTGGTCATCATCCTCATCTGCATCGGGGCTGGCATATTCCTCGGCTACACGATGTGGGGCAACGCTTCGACGCTGAAGACCGACCTCGCCCAAACGACCGAGATGGTGAACACGCTCAAAAACGAGCGCGAAACCTTGAAGACCCAGCTCGCGGTGAACCAACGCGACAAAGAGGCCTGCCAGAAGCAGCTCGCTGCCGGCGGCGGCGCCCACTAACTCAGATGGTGCACGGATCGTCGCCGACACTCGGCGACGATCCGTCCCATTTCCGGCTCGCGGCGAGCGGCCTCTACTTCTTGGCCTGCTCAGCGAGCTGACGCTTCCAGTCGAGCACGCGCGCTTTCGCGCCCTCGGCCTCGGCCTCGGCGATCATTCCCTTGCGCTGGTAGAACATCGAGAGGCTGGTATGGGCCAGCGTGTCGTCGGGTGTGAGCTCGACGAGCTTTTTGCCCTCTTCGATGGCCTCGTCGAAACGCTGCGCGTCCGCGTATGCCATCGCGAGTCCGAGAATGGCATCGGTGAAGCCGGGGTCGACGACGAGCGCTTCGCGGTAGGCGGCGATGGCGTCGTCCAAGCGTCCGTCGGCAACGTGGTCGACGGCGAGATCGTACAGCTCTTCGGCGGTAGGCATCGGGCACCGAACCTAACGAATAGGGTCGGGCGCGACAAGCGCCGGCAACGCGTTGACAGGCTTCGGACCGCCCCCTATCTGTCTCTGCGCACCAACGGCCTCGATCGCCACGACGAACGTCCGCGGCACGGCGACGGTTCCGCCCGCGTGCGTGAACGAAACGCGATCCCCCACGAACCAGTGTTCACGCGCGACGATCTCGCGGCCGTTGACGAATCGCACGACGACGTCCGCATCGGCCCGTACCGGTGAGCCCAACGTGAGCCACGACACCAACGCCGCGACCCAGACTCCCGACGAAAGCGCAGGCGCAGGCGCGCCTGCAGACCATGCGCTTCGTCGTCGTGTCCTTGCGTTCATCGCGGCACCCTCCCCCGACGATTTTGACCGCCTCGCGCTCGACGTCCATGCCTACCAGTACCGGGCGAACCCCGTGTATGGGCGGTTCGTCGATCGCCTGGGACGTCCCACCCCGGCGACCTGGCGCGACATTCCAGCGGTACCGGCCGAAGCGTTTCGCCTGAGCGTCCTCGCGTGCGGACCTGCCGAGCGCGTCTATCGCAGCAGCGGCACGACGGCGGGACCAGACCGACGCGCGCACCATCACGTTCCCAACGTCGACGTCTATCGCGCCTCGGCGCTCGGAGGCTTCGCGCGGACCGTGCTGCCACCTGGCATCCGGCGCCGCTTTCTCATCGCGGCCCCCGAACGCGCGTCGCATCCGGCGTCCTCACTCGGCGAGATGGTCACGTGGCTCCGCGCCGCCTACGACGGCGACACGATCCCCTCGTTTCTCACCGACGGCGCCGTCGATCCCGAGCGTTTCGCGCACACGCTCGACCGACTCGATCACGACGTGCCCGTCGTGATCTTCGCGGTCACCTCCGCGCTGCTCCGCCTCGCCGATTGGGCCGACGCCCACGGCAGCCGATGGCATATTCCCGCCGGCAGCCTGATCGTCGATACCGGCGGGTGCAAAGGCTACGACCGCGACGTCTCGCGCGACACGATCCTCGAACGTTACCGGCGCTTGTTCGACATCGTTCCGGAGCAGGTCATAAACGAGTACGGGATGACCGAGCTCGCATCGCAATGTTACGCCGTCGGCCGCGGACCGCACCGGCCGGCGCCATGGCTCCGGACGCTCGTCTGCGACCTGACGACCGGCCGTGAGATGCCTCACGGCGAGATCGGCTGCCTCCGCCACGTCGACCTCGCGAATCTCGGGTCCGTGCTCGCGATTCAGACCGAAGACCTCGGACGTGTCCGCGACGGCGGCATCGAGCTGCTCGGAAGGGTTCCCGGTGCCGTCACGCGCGGCTGCTCGCTGCTGGTCGAGACGACCCGCTCATGATCGCGTACGACGAGCGCCTGGCACCGACGCGGGCGCCGCTCACGGCGGGCCGCTTGCGGGCCCTCGCCCAGGCGGTGCGCGCCGGCGGCAACGATCTGCGCGCGCTGACACCGGAGGCGCGCATCGCCGCGCTCGATCGGGTCGCGGCGAGCTGGCTCACGGCCGACTCGCCATGGCGCCGCCAAGCGCTCAGCGAGCTTCCGATGTCGACCGGCTATCCGGAGCCCGCGATCGCCATCGCGCTCACGAACGTGTGGCAAGCGCTGCGCGCACCGTACCTCGCCGCGACGCTCGCCGCCGAGCTCGCCGACCACGATCCGCGGGCGACGCCTCCTCCCGGGCTCGCGCTCCACGTGCTGGCCGGCAACGTACCCGGTGTCGGCGTCTTCGGCGTCGTCGCCGCGCTCCTGGCTGGCATCCCGAGCCTGGTGAAGCCCGCGGCAAGGGAGCCGTTTCTCCCGGCGCTGCTCGTCGACTCGATCGTGTCGGTCGCGCCGGAGCTGCGGCGTGCCGTCGCCCTCGCGCCGTGGCGGGGGGGCACAGCCGAGCTCGACACGACCGCGGCACGCGAGGCCGATCTCATCCTGGCCTACGGGCGCAATGCCACGCTGGACGCGCTCGCGGCGCGCGGGCCGCGTCGGCTCCTCCGCTTCGGCCAACGTCTCAGTCTCGCGCTGATCGCCCGGACTGCCGCCACGCGTGCGACCGCAGCGACCTTGGCCCGGCAGACCGCGCTGTTCGATCAGCAGGGCTGCCTTTCGCCACAGATCGTCTGCCTCGAGGAATCCTCTCCGGCCGAGACCGATCGCTTCGCCGCGGCGCTCGCCGACGATCTCGCCGCCGTCGAGCAGGAGCTGCCACGCGCGCCGCTGACGCTCGGCGAGTCGGCCGCCGTCTGGCGCTTCGTCGAGCAGCAGCGCTGGCGTTCGCAAGAGGGTGCGGCGATCGTCGTTCACGGTGGCGTCGACGGCCGACCGAGCGTCGTCTGCGACCGCACCTCCGCGCTCGTCATGAGCCCGACGTTCCGCCACTTGGTGCTGGTGCCCGTTCCGACGCTCGCAAGCGCAGAAGCGGTGCTGCGGCCACTCGCCGGCATGATCGAGGGCATCGGCTACGCCGGCCCCCTCGACCGGCTCGCCGAGGCCTCGGACGTGGCGGCCCG
>JBDSJB010000350.1:0-3151 GCA_039917665.1 Binatia bacterium | reverse complement strand
TCCGACCCGCCCGCCTGCTGCATCCTCACGTGATCGCTCCTCGCCGTCGTCGGTTCGGTGCGTCTGCACGCCTGTTGATCGTCTGTGCTGCCCTGCATCGCCGGTGGGTGGGTCAGGGAGTGCTGCGGGGAGCCGCAGCTCGCGTGTGCGCAGGCCAGAGAGTCAGCGAGAGGTTGTACGCGCGGGGTGGCGGAACCCCGGCGACTGTAGGAGCCCTCCCCGACCCGCCCGCCGGCTGCCACCAATCGCCCGCTGCCGCGAGCATCGAACTGAGACAGTACCATCATGGCCGTCTGGTTGACCGGTGGTCGGCCGACGACTACGGCTTCGCCCCGTGTCGATCTCCGGTACGACTTCGTCCAGTTCCGTGATCGACCCGGCGGCCGGTTGCGTGGTCCACTCCTGGAACGAGTGGGACCCGCTCGAGGAAGTCGTCGTCGGTCGGCTCGAGGGCGCCGCGGCGCCTCCGGCGCACGTGACGATGGTGGGCAATCTCCCCGCGAGTGCGGCCCGGCTCTATCCGCTCCTCGCCGGCCGCCATTACCCGAAGATCCTCGTGCGGCCCGCGCAGCGCGAGCTCGAAGGCTTCGTCCGTCTCCTCGAAGGTGAGGGCATTCTCGTCCGCCGGCCGGACGTCGTCGATTTCGCACGCCGCTTCGCCTCGCCGCACTGGCGCTCGAACGGCTTCTGCACCGCGAGCCCGCGTGACGGCATCTTGATCATTGGCGACGAGATCATCGAGACGCCGATGGCGTGGCGGTCCCGGTATTTCGAGGTGCACGCCTACCGGACGCTGCTGAAGGAGTACTGGGCGCGCGGCGCGCGGTGGGTGTCGGCGCCGAAGCCCGAGTTGCGCGACGAGCTCTACGACGCCGCGTTCGCGCCGGCGCCGAAGGGTGAGCCGGTCCGCTACATCACGAACGAGATCGAGCCCGTCTTCGATGCCGCCGACTTCGTCCGCTGTGGCACGGACCTCTTCGTCACGCGTAGCAACGCGACGAACCAGGCCGGCATCGAGTGGCTGCGCCGCCATCTCGGGGCGCGCTTCCGCATCCACGAGATCCGGAGTCGGTGCCCACAGCCGCTGCACATCGACACGACGTTCATGCCGCTCGCGCCGGGCAAGGTGCTCGTCAATCCCGAGTACATCGACACCGCCGACCTCCCGCCCATCCTGCGCGGCTGGGACATCCTCGTCGCCCCGGAGCCCGATCCCATCCGCGGCCTGCGGAACGTCCATCTTTCGATGGTGAGCAAGTGGATCAGCATGAACATGCTCATGCTCGATCCCAAGCGCGTCGTCGTCGAAGAATCGCAGACGTCGATGATGCGGCTCCTCGAACGCCACGGCTTCACCCCGGTGCCGAGCCCGTTCATGAACTACAAGCCGTTCGGGGGCTCGTTTCATTGCGCGACGCTCGACATCCGTCGTCGCGGCACGCTCGAGACGTACTTCCAGACTTGAGCGTGCCGTGCCCCGCGACAGCGCAGGCGGGGAAGGCGTCTTTAGATGCTGAAACTCACCACGCAAATGATGACCCAGACCGACACCCACGCTGCCGTGTAGACGCGAGCTTCGGCTCCGGACGGAAGCCGTGGCACGCGCGCAGACACCCGTGCCCCGGCCCGCTCAAACGCCGGTACCATATAGTTCGCGATCGCGATGGGCATCACCTTGGCGAAGTAATCGGTCCCAACGGAGTACTCGAGGACCTTTGCCGCGACATAGAACGAAGCCCCGACGAACATCCCGAAAAGGAAGCGCGCCATCGACCCCGCGGGAATCGTCGCCGGATCGGGCGCGAGGAGCGTGATCGCCAACAGCCATGGTGGCCACCACGGACTTGGCGCCTTCTTGTAACCCGTCAGCGCGAAGACGGTCATCATGATTCCCACCATCGCCAGGATGGCTCCGACACTGACCGGCGTCGTCCGCAACCGTATTTGAGGAATCAGTGCGAGCGCGAGAATCAGATACGGCATGTACGGGGGTCGGCCGAAGTCCGTCGAGATGTCGTGATACGTGAACCAGCTCGGCAAAAGGATGCAGAGCGCGCCCACGACCGATACGCCCAGGACCGAGGGATTGAAGATGTGGCGGCCGCCCGAGACGATCAGCGCTTTCGACGATAACGCGACCGCGATCACCAACGTGCCCAGGAGGAGGTCGCCCGGAGCGAACCACACGAACAAGTTGGCACTGAACACGATCGGGACTGGACCGAGGCCGGGTGTATACGGCCGCCGCAACGTCCACATGAGAAGAAACTCGAACGCGTACGCGACGGCCAGCTGGACGCCGATCACCAGCAGCTGCTGGAAGGCTTCCGGCCAATAGCTCGCCCAATACCCGAAAACGATGCCTTGAATCATCGCGGGCAGGACATGCGTGAACTTTATCGAAGCGCTCTTCACTGCCGGGACGGTGAAACCGTCACGCACCAGCAAGATGCTGCCCCACCCCGCGAGCAGAGAAACGACGACCAGCATGTGGGAGAGGTTCATTCGCGTGCGAGACCGGCAGGGGCGCGTTTCGGTCGACTCGAGAAGCGGGCGCGTCGCGGCGAGGCTGGTGCCGTCACGTACCGCACGCCCTCACGCGGGGTCGACTGAGGACGAGGGGCGAGCCGCCATGCGAGCGCCAGAGCTGCCGTGCATATACGGAGCCGACCAGGAGCGTCAACGAAATTTGCGCGCGCGGTGTGCGGCGGTGGGTAGTCTGCACGGCGACGGGGAGCGGACGCCCCGGCAGGGTCCCGTCGCGGACCTCGCAGGCCGGGGGGCCGTGACGTCGAGCGCCCAGCCTCGTCGCAACAGGCGGCGTCGCATCGTTCGTCCTTTGTCTTCTTCCCGGGAGCGTGAGACGAAACTCGACGACCCGTGAGGCCCAGTCTTGTACAGAGCTCCGCAGCCGCGCGCTCTCTCCTCGTGCGCGCCCTGCTCGCGACGATGAGTACGGTCGTGGCCTTGGCGCTGGCCGAGATGCTGGCGCGGAGCCTGGCGATCGATCAACGGCTCCTGACGGCGTCGTTGTTCTTCCAGGGCGCCGACGTCGCGGTGCACCGCATCTCCGCCGATCCGGCGCTTCATTACGAGCTTGCGCCAGGCACCTCCTGCGACTGCTCGATCGGCGGGCCGCCGTACCACGTCA
>JBDSJB010000349.1:0-4154 GCA_039917665.1 Binatia bacterium | reverse complement strand
TGATGCGTGACGACGCCTCGACCGGCGATCTGAAGCTCATCAACACGGCGTTGAAGGAAATGCGGACGGCCTTCAAGGTGTTCGCGCCCTACCGCCACATCCGGAAGGTGAGCGCCTTCGGCTCGGCCCGCACGAAAGAGACGTCGCCGGCCTACCAGCAGGCCAAGGAGTTCTCCCGCCGGATTTGCGAGGCCGGCTTCATGGTCCTGACCGGCGCCGGGGGCGGGATCATGCGGGCCTGTCAGGAAGGCTCGGGCCGCGAGCGCAGCTTCGGGGTCAACATCCGCCTCCCATGGGAGCAGGGCGCCAACGAGTTCATCGAGCGCGACCCGAAGCTGATCAACTTCAAGTATTTCTTCACGCGGAAGCTGATGTTCATCAAGGAAGCGGACGCGATCGTGCTCTTCGCGGGCGGGTTCGGCACCCACGACGAAGGCTTCGAGTCGTTGACGCTGGTGCAGACCGGCAAGTCACGGCCGCTGCCGATCGTCTTTCTCGACGCGCCGCGCGCCACCTATTGGAAAACCTGGAAGCGCTACGTGGACGACCATCTCCTCCGACCCGGTCTGATTTCGGCGGAGGATTTGAATCTCCTCAAGGTGACCGACGACGTCGACGAAGCGATCGCGGAGATTCGCGGATTTTATCGCGTCTATCACTCGTCGCGGTACGTCGGGGATCGGATGGTCGTGCGGATGAACGCCGCGTTGCCGCTGCCGTTCCTGGAGCGCTTGAACGCCGAGTTCTCGGACGTCCTACAGGACGGCGTCTTCGAGCTCGGCGAAGCGCTGCCGCAGGAGCAGGGCGAGCCCGAGATCGCGCACCTGCCGCGGCTCGTGTTCCGCTTCAATCGGATGCGCTTCGGACGCCTCCGCGCGATGATCGACCTGATCAACCGATCGGGTCCCGAGCCCACCGTTGTTGCGCCGCCCGTCCACTCCGCCGACGGCGATCAGGTGTGACTAGCTGAGCGCGGGCTTTTCTTCGTTGAGCTCGCCGTTGGCGGCGAGGAGCGCGCGGAGCAGCTCGGCCAACGTCAGCACTTCGGCGTTCACGTGGATGAACGCCTCGACGGCCTTGAACCATTCATCACGAGTATCCTCGCCGTTGCTCATCGCGACGTCTGGGTTGAGGCTCACGACCTTGCGCATGCCGTCGAGAAGCCCCTCGGAGATGCCGTGCAGGTGGCGCGTGATGTCGGTGAAGGTGGTGGAGTCGATGACCATCGTTCAATGCGAATAACAAGAACGGTGCCACCAGTGCCGCGCGAATGTCGCGGAAAACCGCGGTTCGCAGCGTGTTCCAAATCAGACCAGGTGGACGCAAAACTGCGAGACGGTCGAGCCACCTTGCATCCGTGCGGGACGCCGATATAGCCGCTAGCGCCGTGCAAGTGAGACGAGCGATCGCGCTGACACTGTTGGTTGCCTTTGCGGCATGCGCCGAAAGGCCCGCGCCGCTCGTGACCCGGAAGAGCGGGCCGCACCCGAAGACACGCATCGCTCGCGTCTTCGTGTGGGATGGGCGCGCCGACCTGCTCTTTCCCCCGAAAGACGTGATCATCGAGCATGGTCGCATCGCGGCCATGCTCGCCCCCGGCGGAAAGCCGACCGAGGGTGAGCTCGTCATCGACGGGACGGGCGCGATCCTGATGCCGGGCTTGATCGACGTGCACGGTCATACCGCCGGGAACTCCGTACCGCCGTGGTCGGGTTCCAATGGTTTCCCTGATCCCGAGCGTAATCTCGAAAGCTACCTCTACGCCGGTGTCACGACCGTGCTCGATCCCGGCGCGATCGCGCCCGACGTGTTCGACCGGCGCGCCGCCGTCGCCAAGGGCGATCTCCTCGGCCCACAGATCTTCGCGGCCGGTCCGATGTTCACGGTGCCGGGCGGTCATCCCGTCGGCGTGATGCACGAGCTCGTTCCCTGGTGGATCCGTTGGTACGTGCAGCCGCGCATGACCCGCGAGGTCGGAACTCCCGCCGAGGCCCGTGCGGCTGTGAACGCGCTCCTGCCGTCGAAGCCGGATGTGATCAAGGTGATGGTCGACGCCGTACCGCTCGCCGCTCCCATTCTCGGCGGCGACATTCTGCGCGCCGTCGTCGACGAGGCGCGGAAGCACGGCGTTCGGACGGTCGCCCACATCGGGACGGTCGCCGACGCGCTCGAGGCCGCCGACGCCGGCGTCGCGGCCTGGATGCACGGCGTCTACAAAGAACGGATTCCCGACGAGATGATTCCGCGCTTCAAGGCCGCGGGCATTCCGTACGTCGCGACCAGCTTCGTCTTCGACGACTACGCCGACATCTGGGAGGGCAAGCGCGAGAGCACGCAGCTCGAGCGCGAAACCGTCGTGCCCGAAGTACTGGCGAGCTTCGCGTCGATGCCCCGCGAGGAGCAGCCCCCGGAATTTCAAGAGTTCTTCGAGCTGTTACCCGCCACACGGGAGGCGCGTTGCGACAACGTCCGGCGCGTGAGCGCGGCGGGGGTGCGGGTTCTCGCCGGTGCCGACGCGCAACTGGGGGTGTTTCCTGGTCCCGCGCTCCATCGCGAGATCGCGACCCTGATCCGCTGCGGCCTTTCGCCGAAGCTGGCGCTCGAAGCCGCGACGTCCGCCGCCGCGAGCTTCATCGCCAACGACCTCGACCCCGACTTCGGCCTCGCCCGCATCGGCAAACGCGCCGATCTCATCATGGTCGGCGGCAATCCGCTGATCGAGCCGAAGGCGCTCGACGACATCCGCATGGTGATGAAGGACGGCGTGGTGCTCGAACGGCACCCGCTCCCGGGCTCGCGGCCTACAGCGAAGCCTGCAGGAAACTGAAGACGTCGCGGTAGATGTCGGCGCCCCATTGATGATGGGTGCCGGGACGCCAACGCAGCTCCTTCGGCTCGTGTGCGGCGGCGAACAAGGTCTCGACGGCTTCGCGCGGAAACACCGGATCGTCGATGGTATTGACCATGAGGAACGGCCGCGGCGCGATCGCGGCGGCGAAGAACGCTGGGTCGGTGGCCTCGGCGTTGGCGCGGCGGCGGGCGCGGTCGGCCTCGGTGTCGCCGCGCTCCCAATAGCGGGTGTAGGCGAAGCTCCCCGCGATCACGATCGCGGCGGCGCGGATGCGGGGCTCGCCCGCGCTGAAGACCGTGCCGAGCATGCCGCCGAGGCTGAACCCGGCGTAGCCGATGCGGGCCGGATCGACGCCGGCGGTGGTGCTCAGGAGGTCGACGCCCGCGCGCAGGTCGGCGACGCTCTGTCCGACGAACGCGGGTTTGGTGATCAACCGGCGACGTATGAGCGGATCGGTGGCGTTCGATGTCGCACGCTCGCCGTGCTCCGCGAGGTCGATCGTGAGAATCGACCACCCTTGTTTCGCCCAGCGCCGAGCCGGTGCCTGGATGTAGTAGTCGTCCTTCCCGGTGTTGGCGCCGTGCTGGAGGATCACAGCCGGCCGTGGGTCATTGGCGTGCTCGGGTTGCAGCAGCACCGCGGGGACGCGGGCCCCGTTGCCGCCCTCGTAGCGGAGCCGGGTGAGGCGCACCCCGCCTTCGACGTGCGCGTCGAGAATCTCGGCGTCGGACGCCACGCGGCGCGTTGTTGCAGAGCGGTCCGGGCTGCGCAACAACGGCGCGCGTGATCATCGGGCTGACCGGCGGGATCGGATCGGGGAAGAGCGTCGTCGGCGGGATGCTCGCCGAGCTCGGCGCCTACGTCATCGACACCGACAAGGTCGGCCACCGCGTCTACGCGCCCGGGAGCGAAGGATTCGGCCGCATCGTCGAGACGTTCGGGCGCGAGGTGGTCGCCGCCGACGGCACGATCGACCGGAAGAAGCTCGGCGCCGTGATCTTCGCCGACGCCGAGAAGCGCGGCGCGCTGAACGCGATCGTGCATCCACTGATCTTCGGCGAAATCTTGCGGGAGATCGGCGAGCAACGGCAGGCGGGTTTCACGGGTCCGATCGTGCTCGAAGCCCCGATATTGCTGGAAGCCAAGGGCACCGGGCTCGTCGATCAGATCTGGGTGGTCGCCGCCCCGCCGGATGCCGTGCGGGCTCGTCTCACCGAGTCGCGCGCGATGACGACCGCCGAGATCGAGGCGCGGGTCGCGGCCCAGCTCGACGACGCCGAGCGCCGCCGGCACGCCGACGTGA
>JBDSJB010000348.1:0-6006 GCA_039917665.1 Binatia bacterium | reverse complement strand
AACCGCGGAGGCATCCCGAGAGCGCCACCAGGACGCCATAGACCGACGCTTTCAGCACGCCGCCGGCGAGATCCGAGATGGCGACGGCGTGGAAGGTCTGCTGGAAGTACGTGAACGGCGCCAGCTTCAGCATGCCGATGCCGATGAGCGATCCGCCGAGCACGCCGAGCGCGTCGGCGTAGAGACAGAGCAGCGGCATCATCAGACAGAGGGCGATCACGCGCGGGAGCACCAAGAAGTCGAGCGCCGAGAATCCCATGGTCGTCAGCGCGTCGATCTCTTGTGTGACCTTCATCGTACCGAGCTGCGCGGCGAACGCGGCGCCGGTGCGGCCCGCCATGACGATCGCGGTCATGACCGCGCCCATCTCACGGACGACGGCGATGCCGACGAGATCGGCGACGTAGATCGTGGCCCCGAACTTCTCGAGCTGCACGGCGCCGACGAACGCGAAGATGGTGCCGACGAGAAAGCTGATGAGCGTCACGATCGGGAGCGCGTCGGCGCCGGTCTGCTGCACGAGCAGCCAGAAGTCGCGCGCCCGGAAGCGCGCCTTGCCGCGCAGCAAGCGTCCGAACGAGAGCGTGATCAAGCCAACGAATTCGAGCATCGCCCGGGCCTCATCCCAGGCCGCGATGGCGAAGAGCCCGATACGCGCGAGCCGCGACTGCGGCTCTTCCTCATGACGCGCCTGCTGACCAGGAACGCGGGTCGCGAGCATGAGCAGGCGGCGGAGGCCGTCGGGGAGGGTCGCTTCGTCGATCGGGATCTTGCGCGCCTTGGCGAGCTCGCCGACGCGCGTCACGAAGCTCATGAGACCGCTGTCCCACGCGCCGATCTCACGCAGATCGAAGGCGATCCGGACGGGCTTCGGCGACGCGAGCAGCGCCTTCTCCACGTCGGCCACGGGCGGGATGCCAGTCGCGAGCGTCCAGGCACCGCGCAGACGGACGACCAACACCCCGTCGTCCGAACGGCTCACCGCAATGTCGCCCCGCTTGAGCGCCGGCTCGGCCATGATCAGCTGGAGGGCTACCACGTTTCACCATCCGCGGCAGGGGTCAGCTTTCCCAGCCCCCGCGCGCCATGGTAGCGACTCGCCATGGCTTCTCGGCGGACACGACGAATGATCCACGCGACCGCGCTGGCGCTCGCCATGGCGAGCGGCACTCAGGCGGCGGCCGCGGGGTGGGAAATGCACGACTTCGAGACCCCGCTCGGCGACAAAGGCGTCGCGTTGCGGGTCGTCTCCAAACGGTTCACCGACGTCCATCTCGCCATCGCCTGCGACGGCGACACCGGCACGCGCTGGCGTGGCGTCACGGTCGTGGAAGAGCCCGAGAGCAAGGCCGGGCTCGGCATGAGCGGCGACGTCCGCATCCATTTCGGCGAGGTCTCCGCCCGCGACGTCTGGCAGGTCCGGACGACGGTTTCGGAGCGGCGCATCTTCATGGCCGGCGAATCCACCAAGTTCGCCCGCCGGCTGCTGCGGGCGGCGGCGGAATCCCCGACCGCGGAGGTCACGATCGACATCCCCGGCGTCGGCGGTAAACCGGTGTCGTTGTCGTTTCCGCTCGCCGGTCTAAAAGAGAAGGTCGGGACGCTCACGGCGCGGTGCGGCGACTGGGACATCGAGGAGAAACGATGATGCTCACGCGAATCTTGATCGTCACGGCGCTCATGCGTGACGGCCGATCGTCCTGACCGTCAACGCCCCATCGTCAGCACGACACCGAACCGAGGGTTTCGTCGGTACACCTCCTGCTGCGCTGAGTCATCCAACCGCACGGCGATGCGAACCAATGATTTGCTGCGGCAGCCTCGCCTGGCGTAGGACTATCGGAGCCGTCACTCCCACCCCGTATCAATAAGAGGAGAGTCACCCGATGCAATCGAACCCCCTTCGCCGCACGCGCGTCGCCTTCGCGGCCGCGCTCGCCATGGTCGCCGTGTTGGCGCCCGGTGCCGCCCACGCCACCGATAAATGCAAGACCGGTAACTCCGCCGTCGGCGACATCCGGAGTCTCGCGTCGCTCCGCGTCGTGATCGACGACCAGTGTCCGTGCGCCACCTATGACGGCGCGAGCGCCACGACCAATAGGGGCGCGTTCCTCAAGTGCGTGAAAGCCCGCATCAGTGACGCCAGTGACGGCACGGCACTCCTCGGCTTCTCGCTCCGCAAGCAGTGCAAGAACACCCTGCAAACGGTCTACAAGCTCTCCACGTGCGGCTACGGCAACGAGCGCGTCGCCTGCTGCGAGGTGAAACCGGCGAGCGGCAAGAAGAAGGCGTCGATCAAGAAGCCCTCGAGCTGTGAAGACTCGGGCAGCGGATCGGTCCTGCGCACGGCCTGCGCGGCGCCGTTCACCGCGGAAGCGTGCAGCTTCGACGCCACCAACAGCTGCATCGACGCCTCGATCTTCGCCCCTGAGGAAACCGTCGATCTGCCGAGCGCGGCCGAGGCCGCCAACACCCCAGGTACGACGGGCGTCGTCGTCACCAATCCGAAGCTGCTCGCGCAGTTCGGCGGCGGCAGCTTCAGCCTCAACAACGCGCGCTACACTCGCTACCGTCTCGCCAACGCGACCGGCCAACCCGACGCCATTCTCGTCCTGGTTCCCGGTTTCGAGGCCGGCGGCGGCGTGTTCCGCATTCTGGCGCAGAACCTGATCCAGCGGGCCGCCAACGAGTCGTTCACCCTCGAAGTGTGGGCGTACGATCGCCGCTCCAATCAGCTCGAGGATCTCGCCGGTCTCGATCTCGCCGAGCACTACGCCAGCGCGGAGATCGGCTTGGATTGGCTCTTCGGAGGCGAGGTCGGCCTGACGCTCCACCCGGTGTTGGCAGGCGGTCCCAATCGCCGCGGCGTGTTCTACGACGGCCACGCGGACGTGCCGTTCATCGCCTCGTGGACGACCCTCGTGTTCTCGCGCGACATCGACACGATCGTGACCGCGGCACGCGCGGCCGCACTCAACCAGAACGTCTTTCTCGGCGGGCATTCGGCCGGCACCGGCTTCACCGCCCGCTACGCCGCAACCGACTTCAACCTGTCGGGCGTCGGCCCCGCCGATCCCGGCTACGCCAAGCTCCGCGGGCTCGTGCTGCTCGAAGGTCCCGGCGGCAGCATCGGCAACGCGCTCTCGAACGACACGCTGGACCGGATCGAAGCGAAGTTCGACGGCGGCCTCTTCGGCGCCGTGCGTGACAACGCGGCCCGCTGCGTCGACGGGACGACGCCCTGCACGCTCGCGACCGAGGCCACGGACTGCAGCGGACAAGTACCGCCGGTCTGCACGCCGCCGACCACGTCGTACTCGGTTTCGGCATTGCTGAACGCCCGCATTCTCGCGGCCGGCGAGGCCACCGCGATTCAAACGATCGCCGACCCCGACCTCGGCCTCAACATTCTGAAGACCGACCAAGGGAGCCCCGGCAACAACGCGCTGGCCGTCGTCCCCGACCTGGCCATCCTCGGCCTCCTGCCGAAGGCGACGGCCTTCGGTGCCCTCGGTGACTTCCTCGACGACGACGGTCTCGTCGCGCCGGCCGCGCCGTTCGTGGCGACCTCCATGGGCGGACCAGGCATTCCCATCCTCCCCAATGTCCACACCTGGAACTCCATCACGGAAGGGATCAAGCCGGCGCTCGTGCCGGACAATGGTCCGGCGCCCACGACCTTGCCGGGGAACGTCTGGGGCCAGGAACGCGAGGTCACGAGCATCGAACGCATGGTGCAGACCTTCTACGTCGGCGAGACGAACTTCACCGACAGCTACTTTCCGAGCTCCGGCCTCAGCGTGACGTCGGTGACGGGTGTCTGCACGTCGGGCACCTGCACGGCCGGCAACGTCGGCGCGCCGTGCAGCTCGGCCGCGCAATGCTCCCAGGCCGTCAATCTCGACTCGACGCCGCTCTCGGTCGGCCGCAATCGCCGCGACATCGAGAACCTGACCCAGGCGGCGGGGATCGACATCCCCGTGATCTCGTTCGGCGGCAGCAACGGTCTCGTGCCGGTGGCCGGCGGCTTCACACCGTTCGGCTCCAGCATCGGCGTCTGCACCGCGCCGAGCTGCGACGGCACCCCGCGCGTCGTCGACGGCAGCGTCCCGAATCCCGCCTTCCCGACCTTCGGCGGCGTGAACGGTGGCTACGAGGTCGTCGTAGCCGAAGGGTTCGCGCACGTCGACGTCGTCACGGCCGAGGACACGGCGCAGAACCCCGTGACGCCCGCGCTGCTCGCGTTCCTGAAGCGCAACGTCCAGTAGGCAGCGGGCCAGTACGATCGACGCGGGCTCCTCGGAACGAGCGTTCCGGGGAGCCCGTCGATGCGCGGGCGGCATCATGGCTACAGCGTCGCCCATGATCGCGATCGGGGCCGCCCTGCTCGCTCTCGTCGTCCTCGGCACGCCGGCCCGGGCCGTCGCCGCTCCGTTCGTCGACTATCTCTGCATGGAGCCGAACGAGGGCGGCTCCAGCGCCGGCCACGTCGCGCTCGCACTCGGCGATCGCACCTGGCGATGCTCCCGGTACGTCCCGCGCTGCAGACCGATCTCGTGGTACCCGACGTCGCGCCGGCGCTCTTGGCCGCCGCCGCGGACGCCGCCACCGTGACCGCACGACGCTACGCGACCGCCTTCGACGACCTCTATCGCTACGACCTCGTCCGCCGGAACTGCGTCACCGAGACCTTCCACACGATCGACGCCGTGCTCGGCGCCGATGCCGAAGCGGCGCTCGGCGGTCGGGTCGCCATCAACGAGTGGCGCGCGATTCCGGCCATCGCGACCCGCGCCGTCCGGCGCACCTGGCGCGTGACGGCCTCCGACACGACGCCGTCCTATCGCCAGGAGCGCGTCGCCGCGCTCGCGCGCGCCGGCAACCCGGTCGCCGTGCGCCTCCGCGAATCGAACACGCTCACCTCGACCGTCTATCGCCGGAGCCTCGACGACTCGGCGTTTCTCTTCCTCACCGACGACGTGCTGCTGCTACGCCCGCTGCTCGGCGCCGCCAATCTCGGCGTCGGCGTCGGCGCAAGCGTCCTCGGCGTCCTGCAGGCGCCGCTCGATCGCGGCGCCGGGCTGCGGGCCGGCCTGCGCGGCGTGCTCTGGAGCGTTCCCGAGCTCTTCTTCGTGAACGTCAGGAAGGGATCGTTCGATTGGGTAGCGCGGCGTGAGTCGACAGACGCGCCGCCGTGGCGCGAAAGCCCGCTACCGTCTCCGCGATGATCTGGGAGACCGGCTTCACTTCCTCGATCCGGCCGACGACCTGGCCGCCGAGCGCGATCGACGCTTCCAGGTCGCCGCCGAAGTAGAGGTCCTGCACCGTCGCGAAGACGTCGAAGCCGACGTGCTCCTGGCGTTCGAGCGCCGTCGTCTTCTGGGTGCGGAGCGCGCGGAGACCCGGACGGCTGAAGCGATTCAGGAAGACCGTGTCGGTCTCGGCGGCGGCGACGATCGCGTC
This sequence comes from Binatia bacterium, assembly GCA_039917665.1. Lineage (GTDB taxonomy): Bacteria > Desulfobacterota > Binatia > UTPRO1 > UTPRO1 > UTPRO1. The sequence goes on along the minus strand of JBDSJB010000348.1, from coordinate 543 downwards.
CTTCCAGTTCTGGTGCACCGGCGACTCCGCCGCCGACACCATGCGCGAGCCCATCTGCACGCCTTCGGCTCCGAGCGCGAACGCCGCCGCCATGCTCGGGCCGTCACAGATGCCGCCGGCCGCGATCACCGGCACGTCGACCTTCGAGCAGACGAGCGGCAACAGCACCATGGTTGCGACGTCGAGCGGATTCTTGAAACCGCCGCCCTCGCCGCCTTCGACCACGAGCCCGTCGACGCCGGCCGCGACCGCCTTCAACGCCGCCGCGAGCGACGGGACGACGTGGAATACGGTGAGCCCCGCCTCTTTGAGTTGCTTGGTGTACTGACGCGGGTCGCCGGCGGAGGTCGTGACGAAGCGGACGCCCTGCGCCACGACGAAGTCGACGATCGCCGGATCGCGCACGAACATCTGCGCGATGTTCACCCCGAACGGCTGATCGGTGAGATCGCGCATCTTGCGGATCTCCTCGCGCACGTTGTCGAGCTCGCCCGACGACGTCTCGATGATGCCGAGCCCGCCGGCATTGGAGACGGCCGATGC
>JBDSJB010000347.1:0-3460 GCA_039917665.1 Binatia bacterium | reverse complement strand
GCGCCGCCACCCAGCGCTTGAAACTTGCCGCTGCCTCCACGTCCTGCGCACACGCGAGCTGCGGCTCCCCGGAGCCATCCCCGACCCGCCCGCCGGCTGCATCCTCACTCACTCTCATGGGGCCGTTGGTTCCCGCGTGCGAGTCGGCGTGCCCAATCGTTCTTGTTGTGATGCCTCACCCGCAGGTGGGTCAGGGCGTGTTCCGGGGAGCCGCAGCTCGCGGGTGCGCAGGATGTGGAGGCAGCGGCAAGTTTCAAGCGCTGGGTGGCGGCGCCCCGGCGACCGTAGGAACACGCCCTGACCCACCTGCGGGCGCCGCCCAACACAGACAGGGGCCTCACGAACAGACTGAGACACTACCCGTAACCCGGTCGGCTTGACCCCGCTTCACGGTTCCTGGCAGAGCGCCTCGCGGGGGATCGTCGATGACGTATCTATTGAAGAGGGCGCGCAGTGGCTGGGTGGTGGCGTTGGTCGTGGTCCTGGCCTTCGGGTCGGGGTGTTCGGTCGCATCGCCGAAGCCGTCGCCGGCCGCCAGTCGGGCCGCGGCCGGTCGCGCCATCCGTGGCTCGGTCGTCGCGACCGTGCGCTTGCCCGACTACGGGAATGACGTCGCGATCGGTGCCGACGGCCGCGCGTACGTCACGGTCGCGAGCAACAAGGTCGTGATCGTCGACACGGCTGCGGCGAAAATCGCGGCGACGGTCGACGTCGACGGCGAGCCGTACGCGCTCGCCGTCACGCCCGACGGCCGGCGCGCCTACGCGGTCGATCTCCGCGGGGCGGAAGTCGCCGTCGTCGACACCGCACATGCGAAGCAGAAGAGCCGCATTCCGCTCGGCACGATGCGGCCTCCGTCGCAGCGGCCGTCGGCAGTCATCAGCGCGGACGGCCAGCGCGTCTTCGTCGGCCAGAGCGGGCGCGATCATCTGGTCGTCATCCGCACCGACGCCGACCAGATCGAGAAGGATCTCTTCTTGGACTTCCACCCCGTCGACGTCGCGGTGAGCAGTGACGGCCGCTTCGTTTTCGTCGTCGGCTGCCGCCTCGCGTGCGTCGATGGGACGCTGCTCATCGTCGAAACCCAGGGATTCTCGACCGTGCGCCGGATCGAGCTGCCTTCGGTCCCGACCGGAATGGTCGTCACGCCCAACGGCCGTCGCGCGTACGTGGCCAACGGGCGCGACGGGACGGTCTCGTCGATCGACCTCGTGACGCAGCAACCGCTCGCGACGATCCAGGTCGGCCCCGAGCCCGGCGGCATCGCGATCGACGCGGCCGGCACCGCCGTCTACGTGACGAGCTTCACGACGGGGCGGCTTTCGGCCATCGCGACCGCGACCAATTCGGTCGTCGCCACGACCAAGGTGGGTGCGAAGCCACGCGCCGTGGTGGTGAGCCGCGACGACCGGCGCGCCTTCGTCACGCACGCCACGAACACGCTCTCGATCGTGGATCTGAGCGGCTTCGGGCGGTGAGCTAGGGCGTCGTTTGCGGCTGCGGGACGCTGGCGACGACCGGCGGCGGCACCCACGTGCCGTCGAGGGCGGCTGGCTTCGGCCACCAGAGCCGCATCATCAGCGAGAAGCGGCCGCTGATCGGGAGCGGCAGCCAGTTCGCCGCCTGGTCGCCGGCGGGCGGCTCGCGCTGCAGCAGTAGATCGATCGAGCCGTCGGCGTTCTTGACGAGGGCGTCGCGATCGCCGATGGCGAAGCGCTTGCCCTTGTTCGCCGGGAGGAGCAGGCGCTCGTCGTACGCCGTGACCGACCAGAACGCGTGCGCGGGCGGCAGATGGTCGGCGTCGAAGTGCATGGTGTAGCGGTCGGCGCTTTCGAGCGGCCGCCCGTCGACACCCTCGGCGATGGTCGTGAGAAAGAGCAGGTCTTCCGGAAGCGGCGCCCCGAGCGCACTGTACGCGATCACGTGGCGGCGCCGGTAGTCGGTGCCGTAGGTGCCGAGCGGCGTTCCCAAGAGGCGCCACCCGTTCACGCGCGCGCCGGCGCGTTTGAAGGACTCGAAGAGGGTCTGGCCGGCGGTCGTCGGGGCGCTCGTGAGCGCGGTCCGCACGTCGGGTGCGAGCGACGAGATGGCGAGCGGGGTGCCCGGTACGATCCCGATCTGTGCGAGGCGTTGGCGCATCGGCCAATCGTTCGGGTGCGGCGGGCTCGCTTTCGTGAGGACGGCGAAGAGCTTGAAGAAGGTTTCGGCGGGGAGGCGCGGGATCTGCTCCCACGGCGAGCGCATGTCGACGGCGGCGTCGAACGTGCCGCGCGGCGGCGTCCAGCTCTTGGCGCCCCACTGGCTGAGCGGCACAGCCTTGAAGCCGTCTTGCAACTGGTGCGCGGCGGCGAGATCGGCGGGGCCGGCCGCCGCGATCCGCACGAGAATCGCCCCGACGTCGGTGGGTGCCGCGATGCCGACGACGCCGGCGGGCAGGGCGCCCGTCCAACCGCGTGCGGTGAGGGCGTAGGTCTGATGACCGCTTCCCGAGATGCGCGGGCCGGGCGCGGCAAAGACGTCGCTCCAGAGGTCGAGCATCGCGAGGGTGTAATAGCGTCCGCCCGCGTCGGGCACGTCGATGACGAGCGGCTCGGTGCCGACGTCGAACCAGAGCGACGACAGGATCGTGTCGACGTTCGGCCGCTGCAGCGTGGTCGTCGTCGCGTCGGGCAACGTCCGCTGATGGGCGAACTGATTCATCGGCGCGCGCTCGCCGAATACGGTGCTCGGTGCGGTCGCGGGCGCGCCCTCGCCGGCGTTCGTCTGCGCCCGGCGCACCATCTCCATGGCGATCAGCGGATAGGCGTAGACGTACGCGTCGATGACGGTCGCGCCGCCTTCCGTCAGGCTCGGCGACGCGGAGAGCAGCTGCGCGCGCAGCGTCGTTGGCGCGAACGCAACGAAGACGGCGAGGACGGCCGGCGCATACCACCGGAGGCTCGTCACCCGAAAAGAGCGTCGATGCGTGTCCGGCTTTCGATGGGAGCGGGGCATGAGGGCGCGCGACCATAGGCGCCTCGGGGGTACGCTGACAAGCCGAGCCCGCCGGGGGACGCCCGACGGTGTGATCGCGCCGACGGGGATGCGCTCAAGGTGCGCGCCCGTCGGCGACCGTATCGGTCGCCGCGCCCGATCCCACATCCGTCCGCGCCGCGGTCGTGCCCCGCAGCAGCACGATCTCGCCCTGGCGCGCGTAGTCGATCGCCTCGCCGAGCACCCGCGCTGCCTCCTGCGGCGCGTGGAAGCCCATGCTGTTCTCGGCCGCGATGAAATCGAGTCGCCATTGGGCACGGCGTTGCAGCCGCAGCGCCGCGTCGAGAGTCTCGGGCGCGATCCCTTTGGCTTTGGCGTCGATCACGGCATCGATCAGGGCCACGATGGCGACGCCGCCGCGCTCGAGCAGCTCGTAGTTGCGCTGCTGGATCACGTCGGCGCGCATCTTCAGCTCGTCCTCGGACGT
>JBDSJB010000346.1:0-24624 GCA_039917665.1 Binatia bacterium | reverse complement strand
ATCTCCCCCAAGAGTTCACATCGACGGGGAGGTTTGGCACCTCGATGTCGGCTCGTCACATCCTGGGGCTGGAGCAGGTCCCAAGGGTTCGGCTGTTCGCCGATTAAAGTGGCACGCGAGCTGGGTTCAGAACGTCGTGAGACAGTTCGGTCCCTATCCGCCGTGGGCGCAGGATTCTTGAGGGAAGCTGACCTTAGTACGAGAGGACCGGGTTGGACGCACCGCTAGTGTTCCGGTTGTCACGCCAGTGGCACCGCCGGGTAGCTATGTGCGGAAGGGATAACCGCTGAAAGCATATAAGTGGGAAGCCCATCCCAAGATAAGGAATCCCGGGCCGTAAGGCCCCTGAAGGCCCCTCGTAGACGACGAGGTTGATAGGCCGGGTGTGGAAGCTCAGCAATGAGCGAAGCTAACCGGTACTAATTGGCCGTGAGGCTTGACCACAATATTTTTACTGGAGCAGTCATCGCGCTTGCATTCACCGATTACCCGTACAACACGCTAAATGTTTTGATCAGACGAGCCTTGAGCCGTCGATTGGCGTTTAGCGTGGTCAAGTTTCCGGTGGCAATAGCGGAGGTGTCACACCCGTTCCCATCCCGAACACGGCCGTTAAGCCCTCCAGCGCCGATGGTACTGCGTGGTCGCCACGTGGGAGAGTAGGACGCCGCCGGATCTCATCAAAAGGCCTGGATTCCTGTAAAGGAATCCAGGCCTTTTTTATTTGAAGCGATGAGTGGAGTGTCGTGGAGTTGGCTGCAGAACAGTTTGGAGGTCGCATGTAATGGGGATCGGTAGAAATGGGAGCGTGAAGCTGCTGGCTTGTGCCCTAGCCGTGATTGCCATGCAGGGTTGTATGGGTCGTTATGCGCTCGATCGTAAGCCGGTGAAGCAACTCTCCGAGGCCGAGCAGAGATCCCGAGGGCGAGGGGCGTTCGAGCATGCACGGGAGAAGGTCCGTGAGGTTCGGGAAGGGATGTCACCCCCCGAGGTGCAAGCAGCGATGGGGACGGTGATCGCAGTCGAAGAGAACGGTGACGGGCATGGACAGCGTAAATTGATGGATGGATTTCTGTGCAAGGTGGGCCCGGTGCCGCTCAAGGAGCGGTGGCTTTTTGGATACGACGAGGGAAACGTGCAGCTAATCGGGTTCGCCATTGAGTTCGTCCGTAAGGACGCAGGCGATGATAACTGGCGCGTGAAGCGATTGGATCGCACCCCAAGCGATGACTGTCCGGTTGTTGGCGACACGCATCTGGACTAGGGGCGAAAATAAGGCGAAACTCGGGGTGTGGCCGCACCCTCTCCTCTTCTTCGTCAACTAGTAGCAGACCTCGGCCCGATTCGAGGCCATCTCGGACATCCTGTTCGAGGGCCTCGCTCGCATCTCTCTCTCGCCATCCCGACGCTCGACGCCTTTCTCGATGGCGGGCTGCCGCGCGGAGCCATCACCGAGATTTTTGGACAAGTCTCATCGGGTCGAACGACATTCGCCCACCTGCTTACCGCAGCGGCGACGCGTGGTGGCGAGTACGTCGTTTGGATCGATCTGCCGAACGCACTCGACCCTGAAGGGGCGCACGAGGCGGGTGCCAATCTCGAGCAAGTTCTTTGGCTGAATCCCAGGGATAGGATTTCGGCTCTTCGCGCGGTCGATCAGGTGTTGGCGGCGGGCGGATTTCATCTGGTGATTCTCGACCTCGATGGTCCACCTACGTCGAGGGCCGTGTTGCCGCCATCGGTGTGGCTGCGAATGGCGCGTGCGGCAGTGCATCGTGATGCCGCCATCGTGGTTCTCGGTGCTACGAGCCTCGCCGGATCCTTTGCGACGCTTTCTCTCGAGATCTGTGCAAGCCGCCGCATATTCCTCGGGAAAGGCGGCCCATGTCCCGTCTTCGAGGGTGCAACAAGTGCTCTGCATCTTCGAAGGCACAAGTATGGGCCTCCCAGCGCTGTTGCGGTCGATCTTTTTGCGTCGACGTTCGGCTGAGTCATGTCGCGCATCGGGTGTCTCTGGGTGCCAGACATGTGTCTTCGGGCGCACCTCCGCTTGGACCCCAATCTCGCGGAGCGGCCCGTGGCGCTTACCGATGGGGAAACGCCGCGCAGTATCGTCGTCGCCGTCTCTGTTGATGCCGAGCGAATCGGCATCCTTCCTGGAGTTCGTGCCGCACATGTCCGTGGCATTGCTGATTCCGTCTTGATCCGTCCAGTTTCGAAGGAGGCGATCGCCGCGGCAATGATGGCCCTCGCTGACGTTGCTGGATCTGTGAGCTCGCGAGTCGAAATCGGCGATCGAGGTCGCGTTTTTCTCGATTGCGACGGAAACGAATTGCTCTACACGTCCGAGTCCGCACTCGCGACGTTGCTGTCTGCGCGCGCAGATCGACATGGATTTCCGGTCCGCATCGGCATTGCTGACACGAAGCTTTGTGCTTCGGTTGCCGCACGTGAAAGTAACGGAATCCGGATCGTTCCCTCTGGTCAGACGTCGGCGTTCCTGGCCCCACTCCCCCTAGCTTGGCTCGATCCGGACCCCGAAAGCGCCAAGCAGTTGGCCATCTGGGGAATTCGGTTCATCGGAGATCTGGCCCGTCTCTCACCAGGGGCTGTTGCGCATCGGCTCGGGCCAGCCGGCCGTGTCTTGGTGCGACGATCTCGTGGTGAGGACGACGAGCCTCTCGTCGCAAGGCCGACGCCTCATGTTTTCGAAGAAAGTTTCGCGCTCGACTACGGAATCGAATGTATGGAGCCTCTCATTTTCCTTCTGCGTCGATTGATCGAGTGTGTGACCGATCGGATCGAGTTGCACGGTCTGGGATGTCGCGAGCTCGAGCTCGCGTTCGAGTTCGAGAACGGCGGTCGTGATTTTCGCCGGGTCGGCGCATCCGCACCGACCACCGATCACAAGGTCTTCGTCACCCTGGTGAGGGCGGACATCGAGCAGCGTCCGCTCGCGCAGGCGATCGTCAAGATTTCCATCACCGGAGTGGTGACCAGGCCCCGTCCGACCCAATTGGATCTCCTCCGACCTACAGGCCCGGCTCCAGCGGCATTGGCCTCCGCGTTGGCTCGATTGTCGGTTTTGTGTGGGCCGGATCGTGTTGGGGTGTTGCGGCGCAGTGACTCCCATCGCCCAGAAGCGGTCGAGCTTCGACCGTTCGAAGCGACGTCTTCGGATGTCAGACCGACACCCGACGCTCGAGCGAGTGCGGGGCCGGTCATTCGTCTGGCGCTACGCGCGTTTCGTCCCGCCGTGGAGTTGGAAGTCTTCGAAAGCGCAGGACAGCTCGATTACGTTCGCGGGCGCGGATTCGGGGGGCGTGTCGTGCAATGGGCCGGTCCCTGGCGCCTGCGTGGCGAATGGTGGACCACGGACCCCTTTGCGCGGGAGTACTATGACGTCGAGCTCACCGACGGCGGCGTGTACCGCATTTTCCGTGACGTGCGCGAACGCCGGTGGTTGGCGGACGGCGTGTATGACTGATGCCGAATCCTACGTCGAGCTCCGGTGTCGGAGTGCATTCAGCTTCTTGGCTGGCGCCTCGCTTCCAGAGGATCTCGTGACGGAAGCCGCACGGTTACAGCACGATACGATCTCGATCGTCGATCGGGATGGTGTCTACGGTGCACCGCGTGCGTTTCGCGCAGCGGGCGCTGCGGGGTTACGAGCGCTCGTTGGTGCCGATGTCGCCATCGATGGCCGACGGTTGGCTCTCCTCGTCGCCGATCATCGCGGTTATCGAAATCTCTGCAGGCTCATCACCTCCGGCAAGCTGCGTGCCCCCAAGGGGGAATGCGAGCTCGGCTGGGATGATCTGGAAGAGCATGCCGGTGGCCTCGTCGCCTTGGTCCCGGGTGGGGAGGGCGCGATGCTCGGAACGGTCGACGATCCCGATCTCACCCTGCGTCTCGATCGTTTGCGATCCCTGCTCGGCGCGGAGCAGTGCTACGTCGAGATTCACCGGCATCTCGATCGTCGACAAGAACGGATCACGCGCCGCCTCGTCGCTCTGGCGGAGGCAACGGGGATTCCCCTCGTGGCCAGTAATGACGTGCAGCATGCCCGACCGGAAGATCGCCGCCTGCTCGATGTGTTTGCATGCGTGCGCTTGAAGACGACCCTCGACGGTGCCGGCAGGCGGCTCGTCGCGAATGCCGAGCGTCATCTCAAATCGGCTCGTGAGATGTGCGCCTTGTTCCGTGACTTACCCGAAGCCGTGCAGAACACGCGCCGAGTCGCGGAGCGTTGTCGCTTCACGCTCGCCGATCTCGGGTATCGTTTCCCGAGTATCGAGTTGCCAGCGGGTCGCGATGCCATCGCCCATCTCCAGGAGCTCGCCGAGCGAGGGGCCCGCCACCGATACGGCCAAATCACCCCTCGGATCCGAGCTCAGCTCGATCATGAGATCGCCGTCATCGGTCGCCTTGATCTCGCCGGATATTTTCTCATCGTGTGGGACATCGTCGAGTATTGTCGCCAGCAAGGCATCTTGGCGCAGGGCCGTGGGTCGGCCGCTAACAGCGCCGTCTGTTATGCGCTCGGCATCACGGCCGTCGACCCGGTGGGGATGGGGTTACTCTTCGAACGGTTTCTTTCTGAAGAGCGCGGTGAATGGCCCGACATCGACATCGACCTGCCGAGCGGCGACCGCCGTGAGGCCGTCATACAGTACGTGTATCGACGCTATGGCGTTCACGGTGCCGCCATGACGGCGAACGTCGTCACGTATCGTTCGCGGAGCGCGGTGCGCGAGGTCGGCAAGGTGTTGGGTTTCGAGTCCGAACCGGTCGCGCGCCTGGCGAGCCTACTGCGTGCATTCGAGTTTCGCGACCCCGACGACGAGGTCCCGAACCAGCTGGTATCCGCCGGTTTCGACCCTTCCGCTCCGCGAGTGCGTTTGTTGGTGGATCTCGTCCGGCGCATGCAAAATTTGCCGCGCCATCTCGGACAGCACTCCGGGGGGATGGTGCTGGCTGCCGGCCGGCTCGACGAGGTCGTTCCGCTCGAGCCGGCGACCATGCCGGGCCGTGTCGTCGTCCAATGGGATAAAGACGATTGTGCCGACCTCGGAATCATCAAGGTCGATCTTCTCGGTCTCGGCATGATGGCGGTATTGGAAGATGCGATCCCGCTGGTCCGGGAGCACGACGGTGTGACCGTCGATATCGCGCGGCTGCCGCAGGACGATCCGGCCGTCTACGACCTGCTCCAGAAGGCCGACACGATCGGGGTGTTCCAAGTCGAGAGTCGAGCCCAGATGGCGACCCTGCCGCGCCTCAAACCCAACTGCTTCTACGATCTTGTCGTGGAGGTGGCGATCATCCGTCCGGGACCTATCGTAGGCCAGATGGTGCACCCCTATCTGCGTCGGCGCGCCAAACGAGAGCCCGTCACCTATCCGCACCCGTCGCTCAAGCCGATTCTCGAGCGGACGCTCGGGGTGCCGCTCTTCCAAGAGCAGCTTCTGCGCATCGCCATGACTGCGGCCGGCTTCACCGGCGGGGAAGCTGAAGAGCTCCGCCGTGCCATGGGATTCAAGCGCTCGACGGCGCGCATGGTCGAGATCGAAGCGCGCCTCCGTTCCGGCATGACGGCTCGCGGTATCGTCGGAGAAGCCGCAGAAGCCATCGTCAAGGGCATCACGTCGTTTGCGCTCTACGGATTTCCCGAGTCCCACAGCGCGAGCTTCGCACTGATCGCGTACGCCTCGGCCTATCTGAAGGTCCATCATCCAGCTGCGTTTTACTGCGCCATGCTCAACAACTGGCCGATGGGTTTCTATCATCCGGCGACGCTGGTGAAGGACGCCGAGCGTCACGGAGTCGCGGTGCGACCGATCGATGTGACGTGCTCGGGATGGCGCTGCTCGATCGAGGCGGGGGCGCTTCGCGTCGGACTGCGCTACGTGCATGGGCTGCGTGAGGCTGCGGCGAGGCGCATCGAGACGGAACGAGCCCTAGCGCCGTTCGCGAGCCTCGGTGATCTGGTGGCGCGGAGCTTGTTGCACGAAGACGAACGGGAACGTCTCGCACATGCTGGGGCCTGTGCGGCATTCGGGGGACATCGTCGCGATGTTTTGTGGCAGCTCGCCGCCCTCGAGCGCGACCCGACGACGCTCTTCGGCGCTCGCGCGAGCGCGGCCTCCGATATGCCGAAAATGCCGTCGTCGCTTCCCCCGATGTCCCCGCTCGAGGAAACGCTCGCCGATTACGCCAGCACTGGGGTCACGACGGGTCCTCATGTGATGGCGCATCTCCGCGACCGCCTGCGCAGCCACGGAGTCCTGACGAGCGCCGAGGTCCGGAATGTTCGGAACGGCTCGTTCGTTCGTGTCGCCGGTCACGTCATCGTTCGACAACGCCCAGGAACCGCCAAGGGCATGTTGTTTCTGACGCTCGAAGATGAAACCGGCACGTGCAATGTCGCCGTGCGCCCCGATGTGTTTCGCCGGAATCGACGCTTGTTGCACACGGCCCGTTTGTTGCGGGTCGAGGGGCCGATCCAACACGCCGACGGCGTGATTCACGTGTTGGGGCGCGCTTTCGAAGAGATGACGCTCCTTGCCGGAGCGCCCCCACCTTCACACGACTTTCATTGACCCTGGACGCTGCCGTTCGGCCAAGCGGCGGAGCAGGGGCTGCCCGGTCTTCGCTAACGCGGCGGCGAGTCCCGCCGTGAGGAGCGCGCTGCTCCACATATACGCGGTGCCGAGCATTGGCCACGTCCCAAAGCCGCCTTGTGCTCCGACGTTGACGATCATGAGCGATGCGAGCCCGTTCGACACGATGCCCACCAAGATTGCGCCTGGGTGACGCGCCGGCGCTTGCCACGCGAGCGCATAGCCCGATACCAGCGCCACGTACGCGGCACCGAGGAGGCGAACGAAAATGATTGACTCGAGGGACGGCTCGGGGATTCCGAACGTCGGAAACCACGGCGCGGGCAACAGCAGCAACGGGAGCGCCCACAGCGCCAACGTGGCGACGATCTTCACGGCAAGGACCTGCCGCAATCGTGTATAGTCGACGGGAGTCGGCAGTGGGACCGCTGGGCGCAGGCGCGGCGAGACCATACGGAAAGATTGCACGAGTCCCTCGGCGAGGTCGAGGGCGATGGTGTCGTGCCGAGGAATCCCAATGTTCGTGCGGGCCGGCAGTGCCATGTCGGCCCTGCGGTTCTCCCCAGTCCGAGGGTGCGCGTCATGAGTGGGCGAATCGTTGCAATGGCTTTCGGGGCGGGGTTTAGTGCCGGCCACATTTCACTCGATAGGAGAACGTGATGGCAGACGCCTGGATCATCGATGCCGTTCGCACCCCGCGCGGACGCGGCAAGAAAGATAGCGGTGCTCTCTCGCACATCCACCCGCAAGAGCTACTGGCGCAAGCGCTGCAAGCTCTGGCGGCGCGCCACGCTTTCGATCCGAAAGACGTCGAGGACGTCGTCGCTGGATGCGTCACCGCAGCCGGCGAGCAGGGTGCGTGCATCGCCCGCATGGCGACACTCGCCGCGGCCTGGCCAAACGAGGTCACCGGGGTCACGCTGAATCGCTTTTGCGGCTCGGGTCAGCAGGCGGTGAACTTCGCGCTGATGGGCGTCATGTCCGGTCAGCAGGATCTCGTCGTTGGCGGTGGTGTCGAAAGCATGTCGCGACAGCCCATGGGCTCCGACGGTTCCGGCATCGACGGTCACAATCGCCACCTGCGCGAAATGTACCCCCTCGTGCCCCAAGGCATTTCGGCGGACCTGATCGCGACCCTCGAAGGCTTCACGCGCGATGACGTCGATCGCTTTGCGCTCGCCAGCCAGCAGCGCGCCAAAGTGGCCCTCGAGGAGGGGCGCTTCAGGAAGAGCGTGGTGCCGGTGAAGGATCTCACGGGCAAGGTCGCCCTCGATCGCGACGAGTTCCCGCGTCCCCAAACCACGCTCGAAGCGCTCGGCAAGCTCGATCCGTCGTTCACGCAACTCGGCAGTTACGTGCAGAAGGGTGACCAGCTGACCTTCGACGAGAAAGCCCGCAAGGTCTATCCGCAGGTGACGAAGATCGACCACGTCCATACGGCCGGCAACTCGAGCGGCATCGTCGACGGCGCGGCGGCCGTGCTGATCTCGTCGCCCGATTATGCGCGGTCGCACGGCTTGAAGGCGCGGGCGCGTGTCCGGGCCATCGCGACGCATGGTGCCGAGCCGGTGATCATGCTCACGGCCCCTGTTCCCGCGACGGAGCGCTGTCTCAAAAAAGCCGGTATGACGATCAAGGACATCGACCTCGTCGAGATCAACGAGGCCTTCGCGACCGTTCCCCTCAAGGTGATGCGCGATTGCGGCATCGATCCCGATATCGTGAACGTGAACGGCGGTGCCATCGCGCTTGGACACCCGCTCGGGGCAACCGGGGCCATGCTGATTGGAACGGTGCTCGACGAGCTCGAGCGACGGAACAAGACGACCGGCCTCATCACCATGTGCATCGGCGGTGGCATGGGCATCACGACCATCATCGAGCGTATCTGAAGTTGTCCGACGCACCGACCGCTCGCGAGGAGCTCTTTTTCCCCGCGGGCGGTCACTGCTTCGGGTGCTCTCCCGACAATCCGGCGGGACTGCACCTCCGGTTCTTCCGCGACGAGCAGGGCGTTCGTTGCGAAACGACGATCGGTCCGACTCATCAGGGCGCGCCGGACGTCGTGCACGGCGGTATCCAAGCGGTGCTGCTCGACGAGACGTGTTGCGCCGTCGCGTTCTTTACACGCGGCGGTTTCGTCGTCACGGGTGAGTTGAATCTCCGCTATCGGCGGCCGTGTCCGGTCGGACGGCCGCTCGTCGCGCGCGCGCGGATCGTTGCCGACGAAGGTCGCTACTTGCGAGTCGAAGCCGAGATCTGCGCCGCGGACGATCCGACGCCGCTCACGATCGCCGACGGCAAATTTTACCCGAACCCAGCGCGCCGCGCGGACTGAGACGGCGGCCCGCCGTCGCCCCGCGTTAGCTGCGCGCGGCGATCAAGCGATCGAGCTCCTCACGGAGCTTCGGCAGCACGTCGGTGTAGCTGTACGCGCCCACCTTCACGTCCTTCTTCTTGAGGTTCACCGTGGTCGGGCCGCACCAGAGGCCGAGATCGGCGTCGTCGGTCTCGCCGGGGCCGTTCACGCGACAGCCCATCACCGCGATGGTGATGCGGTGGGCCGCTGCGTAGGTCGTGAGCTCGCGGACGTGCTGCGCGAGCTCGATGAAGCTTTCGTTCTCCACGCGCGAGCAGCTCGGGCACGAGATGATGTTCAGGCCTTTGCCGAAGTCGGGTACCGAAATGAAGCGACCTTCGGCGACGTCCTGGATGATCTTGTGACCGACCTCGACCTCTTCGTGCTTGCGCTCGTTCGGCAGAGTCAGCGAGACGCGAATGGTGTCGCCGATGCCACGTGCCAGGAGCTTCTCGAACGCGAGGCGGCTCTTGATGATGCCCTCGGGAGGCATGCCGGCTTCGGTGACGCCGAGGTGAATCGGAACGTCGGGACGAGCCTCCGAAAAACGCGAGTTGGCCGCGATGACCTTGTCGGGATCGGAGTCCTTCAGCGACACGACGAAACGGTCGAAGTCGAGACGCTCCATGAGGTCGCAATGGAACAACGCCGACTGCACGATCGCTTCGAGCTGGTTGCCGGGATGGCGCTCGAGGAACTCGGGCGCGACCGATCCGCAATTGACCCCGATACGGATGGCGCAGTCGTGGTCGAGCGCGATGTTGGTGAGCCACCCGACCTTGTCTTGAATCGATTTAGCGCGCTCGATGTGATGCAAGTGACCGGGGTTGTAACGAATCTTGTCCACGTAGGGGGCGACGGACAGGGCGACGCGGTAGTTCTCCTGCAGATCCACCGAGAGGTTGACTCCTTCGGTCTGCGAGCGAATCTCGATCAGCGCGACGACTTCCTTCTCGTTGTCGACGGCGATGCGCACCACGCCGGCGCCGGCGGCCGCGAGCTGGTGCACCTGGGCCACCGTCGCGTCGATGTCGCGCGTCTTGGTGGCGCACATGCTCTGCACGACCACGGGTGAATCGCCACCGACGGCGGTACGGCCGATCCTGACTTTGCGCGTCCGACGTTGAGGATTCATGGCGCCGGACGATACCGGAAGCCGGGTACCCCCGCAAATCAGGGGGCGCTGAAAGCCTCGCGGAGTGCGGTCGGGAGCACCGTCGGACCCGCATCGGTGATCCACCGGTAGTGGCTACGTGACTGCAGCAACGGGTGACGAGCATCGCCGCGGTGCAAGAGCGTGTGGCGCTCGATACCGTTGTCGTCGACGGCGGTCGTCCAGGTCGCGATCGCGATCGTCTCGCCGTACAGCGCCGCGTCGAGATACTCGAGGTCGTGGCGTACCGCCGCCAGATGTCCGCCGGCGGCAATCTGCGCGGGGAGATCCCAGCCGTGGAGGCCCACGGCATCGAGTGCGGCCTGCTCGAGGAACGAGACGTAGTTCGAGTTGTTGACGTGCTGAAGCGCGTCGAGATCGTGGCTCTCGACGCGGCGATGCAACGTCAGCGCCCCCGATGGTGCTTCAGCTTCGAGAAACGGGACGCGCGGCGCCGGTGAGGGCGGCAGAGGGAAGGTCGCCTCCCACTCGGCCGGAATGCGACGCGGACGGCCGTGGGTGCGGTCGACAAAGACCCAGTCGCTGGAGGCGCGCGCTACGACGCGATCAGCCACGGTCACCTCGTACTCACGTTGCGAGCGCACGCGCCGAAAGTCGGCGATCCAGGTGCGCACGGTGAGCTCGTCGCCGTAACGAATCGTACCCGTACGCGTCAGAGCCGTGCGGCGAATGATCCACATCGCTCCGACGCGGTCGTAGTACGCCGAGTCGAAGCCGACGGCGCTCGAAGCTCGGGTCGCGGCTTCCTGCAGCAACCGCAGCAGGCTCACGTTCCGCACCTCGCCGAACGCATCCAGGTCGGCCTGCCAAACCGGAGTGCGCCAGAGGAACTCGCGATCCACATGGCTTCGAATCACTCGCCGCCGAGGGAGTCAAGAATGCGCGCGTGACAGAATGCGCGCGTGACACTCCCGCCGCGCTTGCCTTGGCAGAAGTGATTTCCTACTTACCCCGAGATCTCCCTATCGAACGCAGCCCGAGCGGCAAGGCGGAATATCGCTGAGCGAAAACCCGGGCACTGGCCGCGCTTGGCTTGCCCCCACGACCTGAGAACGAGAGGACACCATGGCACGCATTCCTTATCCCGATCTGACGAATGCCCCGGAAGAAGTGCGCACGCTGGCAGCGAGCCTGCCGCCGCTCAACATCTTCCGCATGCTGCCGCACATGCCGACGTTCCTCCGCGGCTTCGGCCAGCTCGGCACCGCCATCCTCTCGCAAGCCCAGCTCGACGCGCGCCTGCGGGAGATCATCATCCTGCGGGTCGGGCATCAGTCGCCCGCGCCGTACGAGTGGCAGCAGCACGTGCCCATTGGCCGCGTCTGCGGTGTATCGGACGACGAGATCGCCGCGCTCGAACAGAACGACGTGACGGCCGCGTGTTTTTCGGAGCGCGATCGCATCGTGTTGCGTCTGACCGACGAGCTGATCGCGGCTCCGCGCGCGACCGATGCGACCTTGGCGGCGATGCGCGCGCAGTTCTCCGATCGCGAAGTCTGTGAGGCCGTGTTGACGGTCGGCTTCTACATGATGGTGGCGCGATTCCTCGAAACGACCGGAGTCGATCTCGAGACTGGGACGGCCGATCCCGTCGACGTGATGAAGCGCCTGAAGCGCGACTGAAGGTTCAGCGTGGCGGACGCGAGACTGCGGTCGAGCCGCGGACCGAAAAGCGCCAGGGCAGCAGCGCGTCGGGTCCTGCGTACGCAACCCCGATCCGCGTCGACGCCACGATGTCGGCCGATCTGATGCGGGGCGCATCGAGGATCACGATTGGGCCGGCGCACAGGTCGGCACCATTCACGCGGCGATCGATGCCCATCGCGCGGCAGACGTTGCCGGGCCCACGGGCCAGCGCCTCCGTGGTGCGTGCGCCGCCACCGGCGCGCCGGCGCTGCATCAGCGGAATGCCGACGAGTGGCTCGAGAGCGCGCACCAGCACGGCCTCGGGGGCGCCGGCCGTCCGCGTCACGGCGTTGCAGCAGTAGTGCATGCCGTACGTGAAGTAGACGTAGAGGTGCCCGCCCGGTCCCCACATCACCTCGTTTCGTGGCGTGCGCCGACCGCCCGCCGTGTGCGCGGCTCGGTCATTCGGCCCCCGATACGCCTCGACCTCGACGATGCGTCCGGCCGTCACCGCGCCTCGGCGCCGATGGACGAGGATCTTGCCGAGTAGGAGCCGCGCGACCCGCAAGGTGGGCTGGAGGTAGAACGCGGGCGGCAACACGGCCGCGTCGAGCGCGGGCGCCGAGGGAAGGGCCACCGCGTCGGTCAATCGGCCGTGCGGACGGCCAGCGTCGATCGCAGTGCCGCGCGCTCAACGTCGTCGATGTTCCGCATCGGCACTCGGTCACCGCTCGAAAGATTCACGATCTTCTCCGTATCGAAATCGAGGCGAAGCCGGTCGTGCGTGTGCAGGCAGTTGGGCGTGTCGACGACGACGGTCGCGACGCCGAGCTCGCGGCCGACGCTGGTGACGGCAGCTACGAACATCCGCGCGACGAGCACGCGAATCCCGACCTGCGCGAGCGACGCGAGGGCCGGCCGAGCCGTGGCCGTCGTGCCGACGATCGCTTCTGCGACGATCACGTCTTCGGAAGCCAGCAGCGACGCGAGCGCAGGGTCGATGGCGGCGAAGAGGTGAGCGCGGGCATCCTCAGGGCCGAGCGTCGCGTGCGTCGGGTCGAGGATCTGCGCGGTGTCGAGCTCGAACCCGAGATTCCAGGCGCGACCGTCGAGTGTCGGAAGAGGCGCAATCCATTCCGATGACGAGCCGCTGGACACGACGGCAGGCATGCCGCCGGTCGTCGTAGCAGTCAACCGTTCACCAGAGCTCGAGCTGACGCGGACGACCGACCAGATCGGCGAAGTAGAGCCCGACGAAGCGCAGGACGGCGTCGGCGATCGGCTCGATCTGTTTCTCGACGTAATGCTCGTAGTCGAGGCGCCCGCTACGATCGTCGACCGGCTCCGGCCCGGCGTCCGTCACCACGTATTCGATGATGCGCGTGCGCGGCCCGGTCTGTTTCCGTGCCGCCTTCACGTGAGCGGGCGTCGTCTTGGTGTAGTCGCCAAGGTCTTTCCGTACGGCCTTCTTATAGGCGAGCAGGTCGTCGAACCGACCTTCGCGCAATCCGACGAGAAAGTCGCGGATGAAGCCGTCGACGGGACGGTCGTGGAAGACGCGATCGACGAGCTCGCGCTGGAAGCGCTTGGCGAGCGGCGTCCAGTCGCGGCGGACGGCCTCCAGGCCGACGAATTCGAGGCGTGCCGTCGGACCCTCGCCGACGAGGCCCGCATAGCGCTTCTTGCTGCCCCCGGTGCCTTGCCGCACCACCGGCATGAAGAAGCGCCGGTAGCACTTCTCGTACTCGAGCTCGAGATGACTCTCGACGCCGAACTCGCGCCGCAGCCGCGTGACGAGCGTAGCGCCGATCGTGGCCCTCAGCTCCTCCGCGCGCACTTCCACGTCCTCGCCGTCCGATGCGCCGAGCGCGACGAAGAGCGAGTCGGTGTCGCCGTAGATGACGGTGTGTCCGAGCCGACGTACCTCGTCTGCCGCGAGATGAATGAGGTGCTGGCCGGTCAGCGTGATGGCGTTGGCGATGGCCGGGGAAAAGAAGCGGCACGTCGTGGCCGCGAGCACGCCGTAGAGGGAGTTCATGAGGATCTTGATCGCTTGCGATGCGAGCGCGTCGCCCGCCAGCTTGGCACGATCCCGTTCGCTCCAGAGGTGAGCAACGAGATCCGGCAGGATGCCGGGCTCGCGACGGAAGGCGGCGCCACTCGGTGTTCGGATCAGATCCATGTCGGCCGCGAGCGCGGACGGCGGCACGTACGTCAAGGGATCGATGTTGAAGGTGCGGATGATGCTCGGGTATAGGCTCTTGAAGTCGTACACGAGAATGTTGGTGAAGAGGCCTGGCACCGAGTCGAGCACCGCGCCCCCGGCCACCATTGCGCTCGGATGCTCGGCGACCGACGGCGCGACCCGGCCCCGCCGCCGCAGCTCCGCCAAATAGAGGAAGTCGATCGAGGCGATGCTGGCACCGACCCGATCGAGCTGCATGCCCGTGAGTCGGCTCCGCGTGATTGCGAGCTCGACGAGTCGCTGGTGCGCGAGGATCTCGAGTACGAGCTCGGCGTCGCGTTGGTTGTAGTCGACGAGCTTCTGGCGATCGTGTGCGAACGCGTGGGCGATCTCGTGGCCGCGACCTTCGCCGGTGATGAGCTTCCCCTTGCCGAGAAACGCCTGCGCGGCGGTTTCCAGCTTGTAGTCTTCCAGGCGGATGAACGCGCCGCGGATGAGCGCGAGACCGTCCAGCACCATCCGACCCGGCGCCAGGCAACGCCCCTCACGGGTGAACCCCTGGTCGCGTTGGATGGTCGCATCTTCGTTCGTGCGGCCGAGGCGGAAGGGCAGGCCATACTTCCGGCAGAGTCGTTGGATCACGCTGAGGTCGAAGTCCACGACGTTCCAGCCGGTCAGCACGTCTGGATCGACCTCGTCGAGGAGCGCGAAGAAGCGCTCCAGCAGCGCGCGTTCGTCCGAAAAGCATTCGGCGCCGCGCAAAGGACCGGGGCCGACGATCAAGACCCGGTCGGTGCCCAGCCCCGCGATCCCGATCGCGAAAAGGGTCTGCGCTTCGAGGTCGGTTTCGATGTCGAGGGAGAGCACGCGGAGCGCGGGCGTGTAGTCGGCGGGCGCGAGGGTCGGGTTGCGATACACGCGCCGCAGCCGACCCTCGGGTTGCCAGTCGCCGTCGATCGCGATCGACCCGTGCAGGCCGCGATCCCGGATATAGCTGTACGCGAAGCGCAGGTCTGCTTCGTAACAGGTGACGCCGGCGGCCCCGAGGCGTTGGCGGAGCGGGGGCACTTCGCCGGGTGTCGTGACGGTCACGCGCGCGACGGGCGTGCCGTCCAACGCGCGTAGATCGGTCGGTTCCACGACGGCACCGGGTGCCGTGATTGCATCGCTGCGCGATTCGGGCACGAAGAAATACGGCCGAGCACGGTCGTCGACGACTAGGAACGAGTCGCCGTTCTCCAGCGTTCCGTAGAGGTGGATCTCGGGGTGTCCCTGCACGATGCGATAGGTTGGATGCAGGACGAAGCCGAGCATCGGGGTGCAGTAGCCCCGCGTCTGCAGGCCCGCAACCGGTGCGGTCGCGCCGGTGGCGGTGGGCGGCAAGGTGGGTCGATTGGACTACCACCGACTGCTAGACAGAGAGCCATGAAATTCGTCGCTCGCTGGTCCGCCCTCGTGGCCGTGCTCGTTCTTGGCGCGGCTCCCGTCACCCACGCTGCCGCTCTCGATTTCGTCCAACTGAATACCGAGGGACAAAACGGCGTCAGCGGTCTCGCCGGTGTGCTCGCTGTCATCGTGAGCCCCGACGGTCGGAACGTGTACGCGGTCGGACCCAGCAGTGACAGCGTCGCCGTCTTCTCGCGCGACGTCGCCACTGGCGCGCTGACCCCGCTCGAGGTGCAGAAGGACGGCGTCGGCGGTGTCGACGGCCTCGCGGGCGCCTCCGCGTTGGTCCTCAGTCCGGATGGTGGGCACGTGTACGTGGTGGGTTCGCGCGACGACGCCGTAGCGTCATTTGTGCGCGACCCCGCGACCGGAGCGCTCACGTTCCTCGAAGCGCAGAAAGAGGGCACCGCTGGAGTCGAAGGTCTTCGCTATGCCCGCGCCATCGCGATCAGCCCCGACGGCGAGTACGTCTACGCAGCCGGCCAAGTGTCCGACGCGATCGCGGTCTTCAAGCGGAACGGTCTCACGGGCTGGCTCAATTTCGTCGAAGTGCAGCGCCAAGGGACGCGTGGGGTCGATGGCATCGCCGGGCCGCTCGCGCTGACGGTGAGCGCCGACGGTGCGCATCTCTATGCGGCGAGTGGCGACCAGAGTGCCGTCACGGTTTTCGCGCGCAACAAGGGCACGGGTAAGCTCACGCTCCGCGCCATCGAGGCCGAGCAGGGCACCGACCTCGGCATCAGCGGCATCCATTCGGTCGCGGTCAGCCCGGACGGGGATTTCGTGTACGCGACCGGTCAAAGCGACGATGCCGTCGCGATCTTTCGGCGCAATCATCACACCGGCGCGTTGACGTTCGCGGAGATCGTCGCGCAAGGGATCGACGGGGTCGACGGACTGTATGGGGCGCTCTGGGTGACGGTCAGCCCGGACGGCCATCGTGTGTACGTCGCGAGCACGCTCGACAATGCGCTCGCGGTGTTCGATCGCGATCAGAAGTCCGGAGCGCTCGCCTTTGTCGAAAAGCAAAAGGGCGCGCCGGGGCACGACTGCCTCGCGTTCGCGCGCGGGGTCGCGGTGAGCCCCGATGGCAAGAGCGTCTACGTCGCCGGGGCCAGCTCGAACGCGCTCGTCGCTTTTCGCGTCAACGACGCAGCGGCGAGCGGCAATTAGCCGCCCGTTCGCGCTCAGCCCATCGTCGAGAAACGCAACGGCTCGATCTTGTAGATCACCCGGCTGACGCCGGGTTGATGCATCGGGTACGTCTCGACGCCCATGTATTTCTTGGCGAGGGCATCGATGTGCGCCGCGCCGCCTTCCTCGGTGATCTCGATCACGCGGCCGCGAATCTCGAGGTAGCGGTACGGATTGTCGGGATCGAGAATCGAGAGCGCCACGCGTGGGTCGCGGCGCATGTTCTTGTCCTTCAAGCGGCCGACCGCCGAGTTGACGCGCACGTACGCGCCGTCGGCGTCGAACCAGATGGGCGTCACCTGCGGCGACCCGTCCTTCATCGTCGTGGCGAGATGGGCGAAGGTGATCTTGGTGAGCAGATCGCGATGGCTGGCGGGAATCTCGACGGGCATGGCGTGGCCTCCGTTACATGTAGCTGCCGCCCGTGACGAGGACCGTGTGTCCCGTCACGTAGTCGGCAAGGGGTGAGGCCAGGAAGATGACCGGTCCGGCGGCTTCCTCGGGCGTGCCCGAACGGCCGAGCGGAATCATCCGCTTCGCGGCCTTCCGCATCTCTTCCGGAATGCCGAGCTCGACCGTCTGACCGTCCACCTCGGCCTTGCTCGTCACCTCTTTCGCCGCCGTGAGGCGTGTCTCGATGAAACCGTACGCGACGGCGTTCACGTTGACGTTCAAGCGGCCCCATTCCTTGGCGAGCGTCTTGGTGACTCCGACGATGCCCATCTTGCCCGCCGCATAGTTCACCTGGCCCGCGTTGCCGGCGACGCCGGAGGTCGACGAGACATTGATGACCTTCCGCATGATCTGCTTGCCGTCGGCGATCTCGGCTTTGGCCCATTCGCGCCAGTAGAGCGAGGCGGCGCGGAGAAGACGGAACGGTCCCGTCAGGTGAACGTCGAGCATCGAGGCCCACTGCTCGTCGGACATCTTGTGGATCACGCCGTCGTTCGTGTAGCCGGCGTTGTTCACGATGATGTCGAGCCCGCCGAACTTGTCGACGGCGGCCTTGGCCAGCTTGTCCGGAAATTTTGGATCGGTGATCGAGCCCGCGACCACGAGAGCTTCGCCGCCGTGCTGGCGGATGGATGTGGCCGCTTCTTCGGCGACCTCTTCCTTCAGGTCATTGATGACGATGCGCGCGCCGTGGCGGGCGAGCAGCTCCGCCGTGGCGCGGCCGATGCCGCGGCCCGAGCCGGTGACGATCGCGACTTTTCCTGGGACGAGTTGCATGGGCGAGATCTCCTTCGTTGGGCGAGTGCCCGGACTTCTGCCATGCGCGCTCTGGCCTCGCAATCGAGGATCGCTCACCTTGATTTCGGAACGAGGCGCACCGTATGCAGCTGGGGTGAACGCCGCCGAACTGCAGAGCCGTCTCGCAACGTTTCTCGCGCGCGAGTCCGGCGCAGCGGCGGTTGCGATCGACGGCCTCCGCCGTGTGGCGGGCGGCGCGTCGCGGGAGACGTGGGCGTTCGACGCCCGCTTCGACGGCCGAGCGGCGCGCGCGCTCATCTTGCGCCGCGACCCGGGCAAGACGAGCGTCGGGAGCGATCGCGGTCTCGAGTTTCGGGTGTTGCGCGCCGCGCACGCCGCCGGCGTGCCGGTGCCCGAAGTGCTCTGGCTCGGCGACGATCCCGCCGTGCTCGACGGACGGTTCTTCGTCATGGAGCGAATCGAGGGTGAGGCGTTGGCGCGTCGTCTGCTGCGCGAGGACACCTATGCGGAGGCCCGCCGTGTCATGACGGGACAGCTCGGGGCGATCCTGGCGCAGATTCACGCCGTCCCGATCGGGGAGGCTCTGGCCGCGTTGCCGGGCTTCCACGACGAAGGCGTGCCCGCGGCGGCCGAGCTCGACCGCTACGAGCAGCTCTATCGGACGCTCGCGCCCGAGCCGCATCCGGTGATCGAGTACGGGTTCCGCTGGCTGCGGGCACGAGTGCCGCCCGCCGGGCGCCGCGTGCTCGTCCACGGCGACTATCGCGTCGGGAACGTGATGTTCGGTCCCGAAGGCGTGCGCGTCGTACTGGATTGGGAGCAAGCCCACGTCGGCGACCCGATGGAGGATCTCGGCTGGATGTGCGTGCGCGCCTGGCGGTTCGGCAGCCCGCTCCCGGTCGGCGGCATCGGCCAGCGTGCGGAGTTCTTCACGGCCTACGAACGTGCCGGCGGTGGGGCGGTCGACCCGGAGCTCGTACGCTTCTGGGAGGCGCTCGGTGATCTCAAATGGGCGATCATTTGCATCGCGCAAGCCAAGACGTTTCTCGATGGTGGCGTGAAGAGCGTCGAGCTCGCGAGCATTGGACGCCGCACCGCCGAGGCGGAATACGATCTGCTGCAATTGGTGGACTGAGGCATGCAGGATCGACCCGACGCGCGTGAGTTGCTCGAAGCCGTTCGCGCCTTTCTCGAAGAGCAGGTGGTGCCGGCGCTCGACGGGACGCGCCAGTTCCACGCCCGCGTGGCGGCCAACGTGTTGACGATCGTCGGCCGTGAGCTCGCCGGCGGCGACGAGGCGTTGCGCGTCGAGTGGCGCCAGCTGGTGACGTTGCTCGCGGCTCCGACGCTGGCGTTACCAGAAACGGGCGCGGCGCTGCTCGCGGCCGTCCGCGCGCTCAATGAAACGCTCGCGACGCGCATTCGAAGCGGTGACGCCGACGATGGGCCGTGGCGGCACGCAGTGCTCGGGCACTTGCGAGCGACGGCCGACGCGCGTCTCGCGATTGCCAATCCGAAGTACGCCGGGCCACGCGCGGAGGGGTG
The DNA here is from genome assembly GCA_039917665.1 of Binatia bacterium. Taxonomy (GTDB): domain Bacteria; phylum Desulfobacterota; class Binatia; order UTPRO1; family UTPRO1; genus UTPRO1. The sequence goes on along the minus strand of JBDSJB010000346.1, from coordinate 5,260 downwards.
ACGCATGCCGATGGTGCGCGTCAACGGCGCCCTGCTCCGCGTCGAGGAGATCGGGCAGGGACCGCCGCTCCTGCTCGTCATGGGGCTCGGCGCGAGCCTCGAGACCTGGGTGGCGCAACGGGACGCCTTCGCGGCTCGTCATCGAGTGATCCTGTTCGACAATCGCGGGGCCGGTGAGAGCGAGAGTCCGCCCCCGCCGTGGACGGTGCCGGGCATGGCCGACGACGCCGTCGGCGTGCTCGATGCGCTCGGCATCACGCGCGCGCACGTGCTCGGCGTGTCGATGGGTGGGATGATCGCGCAGGAGATGGCGATTCGCTTTCCGGAGCGGGTCGACCGGTTGGTCGTCGCCGTATCGTTCGCGCGGCCCGATCCGCTGCGACGCGCCTTCCTCTTGTTTCGGCGCTGGGCGCGGCTCCAAGGTGCGGACCTCGTGCAGGAAGGCGTCGCCAACCTGCCGTGGCTGGTATCCCCGGCGGTGTTGAACGATCCCGATCGGCTGGAGGCGGTGCTCGGGATCGTGAGTGCCATGCCGCTCATGTCGGCGGAGGCCTACGCGCACCAGGTGGACGCGATCCTCGAGCACGACACGCTCTCGCGCCTTGGTGAGGTGCGGGCGCCGACCTTGGTCCTCGCGGCGGCGGAGGACGTGCTCACGCCAGTGTTTCTGAGCCGTGAGATCGCCGGCGCCATCCCGCGGGCGCGTCTCGCGATCCTGCCGCGCGGCAATCACGCCGTGCAGATCGAGGATCCGCACGCCTTCAACACGGCCGTCCTGGAGTTTCTCGCGGAAGGTTGACGGTGGTGTCGAACTGCGGGCGAGAAAAAACCCCGATGGTCTATGCGGCGACGCGCCGCCCCGCCGGTGAAGCGGGAACCATCGGGGTTCGGTGGTTGCCTGGGCCCCAGAGAGCGACCCAGCGACGTTACGAGTGGGTACGCCTAGGAGGCGACCACCTCACAGATCACCGTAGGGAAAAACGTCACTGGACCACCTCCTTTCCTCCGGCGCGAAGACCGGGTGGGCCCAAGCCCCACCGCCGAAGAGACGACCGCCGTTGCCGTCCTCCGGCCTCGATCCGAGCTCTTGCTCGACGGGGTCTGTGTGAACCCCGGATCGAGTGCGATGGGACGATTTTAGCGCTGCGCCTCGACTGATGTCCAGATAGTTTTCGACACCGGGCCGCCGTTGGCGGCTCGCGGCGGGTGCGCTACTAGAAACCACATGGCCAAACTCTACGACGACATCACCCAGACCATCGGCAAGACCCCCCTGGTGCGGCTGAACCGCGTGACCGCGGGTCGTAGCGCCCGGATCTACGCGAAGCTCGAGTTCTTCAACCCGCTTTCGAGCGTCAAAGACCGCATCGGCGTCAACATGATCGACGCCGCCGAGCGCGCCGGCATCCTCACCAAGAGCTCCGTCATCGTCGAGCCGACGAGCGGCAATACGGGCATCGCGCTCGCCTTCGTGGCCGCGGCCCGGGGCTACAAGCTGATTTTGACGATGCCGGAGTCGATGTCGCAAGAGCGTCGCGTGTTGCTGAAGCTCCTCGGCGCCGAGCTCGTGCTGACGCCGGCGCAACAGGGCATGCGTGGCGCAATCGCCATGGCGGAAGAGATCGCGAGCAAGACGCCGAACTCGTTCATCCCGCAGCAATTCCAAAACCCCGCGAACCCCGAAGTGCATCGTCGCACCACGGCGCTCGAGCTCTGGGACGATACCGACGGTCAGATCGACGTGCTGATCTCCGGCGTCGGCACGGGCGGCACGATCACGGGCGTGAGCGAGGTCCTGAAGCAGAAGAAGCCCTCGTTCCACGCGGTCGCCGTCGAGCCGACGGCGTCGCCGGTGCTCTCGGGTGGAGCGCCGGGCCCGCACAAGATCCAAGGCATCGGCGCTGGCTTCATTCCCGAGATCCTCAACACCGGCATCATCGACAGCATCGTGCAGGTGAAGGATGAGGACGCCATCAAGACGGCGCGCGAGGTGGCGCGGCTCGAGGGCATCCCGTGCGGCATCAGCAGCGGCGCGGCGACGTGGGCCGCGCTGCAGGTTGCCGACCGACCCGAGATGGCCGGGAAATTCATCGTCGCCATCTTCCCGAGCTCGGCTGAGCGCTATCTCAGTACCAGCCTCGTCGAGGGGCTGTAATGAGCGAGATCGCCGGCCGCCGCGTCCTGATTACCGGGGCCGCGAGCGGTCTGGGATTGCTCCTAGCCCGCAAGATGGCGGCGGGCGGGGCCCACGTCATCCTGTGGGACGTCAACGCCGCCGGCTTGGACGTCGCGTGTCGCGATCTCGAAGCCGCCGGTCGGAGCGTCGAGAGCGACGTCGTCGATCTCTCGTCGCGCGTGGCCATCGAAACGTCGGCGGCGCGGGTGCTCACCGGCGGTCCGGTCGATATCCTCATCAACAACGCGGGCGTCGTCACGGGGAAGACGCTGCTCGAAGCGACGCCCGAAGAGATCGAGCGGACGTTCGACGTGAACGTGCTGGCGATCTTCTGGGCGACGCGCGCCTTTCTGCCAGCGATGCTGGCTCGCGACAGCGGCCACATCGTGACGATCGCGTCGGCGGCCGGTCTCGTCGGCATCGCCAAGATGACGGACTACTCCGCGAGCAAGCACGCGGCCGTCGGTTTCGACGAGTCGCTGCGACTCGAGCTCCGCCGGAAAGGCAGCCGGGTGACGACCACGGTCGTCTGCCCGTTCTACATCAACACCGGCATGTTCGCGGGCGTTCGGACGCGCTTCCCGGTGATCCTCCCGATCCTCGATCCGGAGAAGGTCACGGATCAGATCATGTACGCCATCCGCTACGACCGGCGCCGGCTCGTGCTGCCGAGCGTCGTCCGCACCACCTGGCTCGGCCGGATGCTGCCGACGAATGCCTTCGATTGGATCATGGAGTTCCTCGGCCTGAACCGCAGCATGGACGAATTCACCGGTCGCTCGGGCCACTGATCCGGGCGCGCCGCGAGAGGAGATCCGCATGCACGTCGGCATGGGCGTCATCTTTCAGGGGCAGGGCGACGGTCGGACCGATCGCAACGTGTACCGGAACGAGCTTCGCCTCGGGGACCTCGCCGAGCCGCTCGGCTTCGAGTCACTGTGGGGCGTGGAGCACCACTTCACCGACTACACGATGTGCCCCGACGTGCTGCAGTACCTGAGCTACTTCGCCGGCCGCACCAACCGTATCCAGCTCGGTTCCATGGTGGTCGTGTTGCCGTGGCACCAACCCATCCGGGTCGCCGAGCAGGTGCTCGTGCTCGATCACATGTCGAACGGCCGCTTGATTCTCGGCATCGGGCGCGGGCTCGGCAGGATCGAGTTCGAAGGGTTCGGTGTGAACCAGGAAGACAGCCGCGCCATCTTCGTCGAGAGCGCCCAGACGATTCTCGAAGGGCTCGAGCGCGGGTATTGCGAGCACGACGGCACCTACGTGAAGCAGGCGCGTCGCGAGCTCCGGCCGCGACCGTTCAAGTCGTTCCGCGGCCGCACCTACGCGGCAGCGGTGTCACCCGAATCGTCGGAGATCATGGCGCGGCTCGGGATCGGCATCCTCATCATTCCGCAGAAACCCTGGGAGGCGGTCACGACGGAGCTCAACGCCTACCGCGAGATCTTCCGGCAAGTGAACGGCGTCGAGGCGCCGCCGCCGATCGTCGGCGGATGGACCTACTGCGACGACAACGCCGATCGTGCCGAGGCGCACGCGCGGCAGTACATCGGCGAGTACTGGCGCTCGGTCGTCCGGCACTACGAGCTGATCGGCGACCACCTGACGAAGATGAAGGGCTACGAGTCCTACAAGCCCGTGCAGGAGATGACGAGCGCGCCTGGCGGGCTGGATGCCATGGTGGACTTCTTCCTCGGGCTTCAGGTGTGGGGCACACCGGAGCAATGCTACGAGCGCGTCGTCGCCATCCAGAATCGCACGGGTGCCGAGGCGTTCACGGCGATCTTCAGCTACGGCGCGATGCCGTATGATCTCGCCGAGGCCAATCAGCGCCTGTTCGCGGCCGAGGTGATGCCGGCGTTGAAGAAGCGCGTGCCGCTCGAGGATCAGCTGATCGCGCGCGCTGGCGTCGGGAACTCCGCCGACGCGAGCGCGTTTCGGCTCCCCATCTGAGCGTCAGCGCGCGCGCAGCTGCACGTCGACGCCGGCGTCGCCCTCGATACGCGGCTCGGCCGGTTGCCACGTCTCCGCGCTGACACGGCCGGCATCGATGCCGTGCGCCGTCGTCAGGCGCGCGATCACCGCGGCCGCGCGTTCGCGCGCCAGGTCGGCGAGGACCGCCAAGGGATCGGCCGCCCCCGTCTGCTGGACGTTCAGCAGGTCGGCGCGACTCGGTTCGGGGTTCAGGACGACGTCGAGGGCGGTCTGACGGCTGAGCAGGCGGGCAACCTCGCCGACGCGTACCTCGCCGTCCGACCCGAGCGCGGCGCTCCCCGGCGGAAACGGCACGGGTCGGAGATCGAACTGCTCACCCTGATCGCGGCGAAAGAGCCCGCGGAGGAACCCGAGCGGGGCACGCAAGGTGCCGAGGAGGGCGGTACCGAGCGCTTCGCGCAGCAAGCTACCGACGCGATATTCATTGGCGCCGACGTCGCCCTCGATCGGCAGGTCGAGGTGGATGTCGCCGTGCGTGTCCTTCATGAGGCCGAGCGCGACCGAGAGCGGCGTCCCGATCCTTGCCTCGACGGTGTCGGTGCCGGCGAGGCGCATTGCGAATCGCGAGAGCACGAGGTCGGTGTCGGCCGAGAGCTTGGTGCCGGCGAGACGCACGTCGGAGCCGATGCGCGCGAGACCGGACTTCACCTCGTAGCCCAGCGCGGGTGCCAGGTAGGGATTCAGCGGCGGCAGCAGCAGCCGATCGACGTCGACGCGAAGGGTCGTCGCCTGTGGATCGACGGTCCCTGTGAGCGTGAGCGGTGACAACTCGTCGAAGTTGCCTTGCAGGTTCACGCGCTCGGCACGGACCGGGCTCAGCGCGATCCCCGTTCCCGACGCGACGAGGTCGGTCACGTCGATGCCGTACGCCTTCGGGAGCGTGCTGTCGTAGAATTCGATGCGACCACCTTGCACGGTGAGAGTGTCGAGACGGAGCCAGGCGTCGGCACTGCCGGTCGTCGCTGCTGGCGCCGCCGCCGATGATCCGCTGTCGCCGAGCGTGAGCGGAAAGACGCCGTCGCTCCGCCGATGCAGCATGACGTACGGCCACGTCACCGTCGCCTGCGTGAGATGCAGGCG
>JBDSJB010000345.1:0-7027 GCA_039917665.1 Binatia bacterium | reverse complement strand
GCGGCAGCTTCTCACGTGGCGGATCCGCCAGTCGCGGCTCGATGAGCGGGTCACGGTCGTACAGCGGCAACGGCAGTCGCGGTTCCGGCAGCGCCAATCGCCCTTCCGGCGCCAGCGCCGGCAGCGGAAGTCGCGAGGCAAATCCCGCCAACGTGCAGCAGCGGCAAGAAGGCCGAACCGAGCGGCAGGGCACGCGCCAGACCGAGCACACCACGCGCGAGCAGGATCGTCAGGCGGGCCGCGGCGAGCGCCAGGGCGAACGGCAGGACCATGCCGACAACGCGCGCGAGGACCGTCAAGACTACCGCGACAACGCCCGCGACGACTGGTCGGAAGCCGCGGACGACAATTGGCACGGCGGGTACCACGACAATTGGGAGCACCCGGTCGGCGCTGCCCTGGCTGTCGGCGCGGCGGTCGCCGTCGGGACGGCGATCACAGCCTCAGCATTCAATGCGCTCACCTGCCCAGCCCCGGTCGTCGTGAACGGCGGCTACTACTACCACTGCAACGGCGCCTGGTACTCGCGCGCGTATCAGGGAGGTAGCGTGGGCTACGTCGCCGTCAATCCGCCACCCGGGTACTAGTCCTTCCACTCGCCATCGTGCCGTCGCCGCTGCGCACGCCTGGGCGACGACGATCTATGCACTCTGATCCCATGCGCCCCCGCTGGTGGTGGTATGCGCCCGTCGCCCTCCTGATCGCCGTTGCGTTGCGGCAGATCGTGCTCACCCACATCGCGAACCTGGCGCCCTGGTCCGGCGGCGGCTTCGGAATGTTCGCGAGCGTCGACGGCTGGGGAAACCGTCACGTCGCCGCGTTCGCGATCCGCTCCGACGTTCGGCGTGAGCTCGAAATCCCGCCGCCGCTCCGCGAAGCCACACGCCGGCTCCGGGCGTATCCATCGGAGGCGAACGCCCAGGCCCTCGCGACGGCGCTCGCCGACCAGCCGACGCCCGACGAGGGTCCGCTCGAGGCGATCGAGATCCAGGTCTGGTCGACCACGTACGATCCCGTCACGACGGCCCCGAGCGAAGGAATGCTGCGCTCGTTCCGCATTCCCCGTGTCGACCCCTGACGCGACCGCACCGCCGACGGCCCCGGCGGCTCGGCGACCGCCTGCGTGGCTCGAGGATCTCGACGCGACCGATCTCTCCCTGCGTCTCACCCTCCTCACACTGCTCCTCCGCCCCGTCGGCTCTCCAGGTATTCGCGTCGCGATCCTCGCACTCGCGACCTTCGGACTGACGGTCCCGAGCCGCCTTCGGCACCCCGCGCTCTGGGCGACACTCGCCGCCCTCACGAGCATCCGCGTGCTCCTCGACTGGTCGCTCGCGGACAACCACGCCTACCTGCTCGCGTACTGGTGCCTGGCGATCACACTGGCACTCCTCGCGCGCGACACCGGCGCGTGCCTGGCGCTGAACGCGCGGCTCCTGATCGGCTGGGCCTTCGCGTTGGCGGTACTCTGGAAGCTCGTGCTCTCCCCCGACTACCTCGACGGCCGATTCTTCCGGGTGACGCTGCTCACCGACGAACGCTTCGCCGACTTCACGCGGCTCGCGGGCGGCCTCGCCACCGACGAGCTCGGAGCCCTGAGGGCGTTCGTACGCGGCGACCTATCTATAGATGCGGGCGCGCCAGGCGCGTTTCCGGAGCGGTTGCTCGCGGTCGCGCGGCTCGCGACGTTCTGGACGGTCGGAGTCGAGGCCGCCGTCGCCGTCGCGTGGCTCTCGCCCCTCGGCCGCGGGCTCTCGTTCGCGCGCGACGTACTGCTCCTCGCCTTCTGCGTCACGACCTACGCGGTCGCGACGATAGCGGGCTTCGGCTGGCTTCTGCTCAGCATGGGAATCGCACAGTGCGATCCTCACCGCGGGCGCACGCGCGTCGGGTACCTCGCCGCCTTCGGCGTGGTGCTCGCGTACGACGGGTTGCCATTCATGCGGTGGGGTCTCGACTGGCTCCGGTAACGAGTCCAAGGAATGGCGTCGCGGCGCACGCAGCGGCGCCTGTCCGGCAGCCTGACCTTTGGGCGTTGGATGGGATGGCGCGACCGCGTCACAGGCCATAGCCGCGTCGCATTTTCGACGCCGCGTGTTCCGCAGCCGCGCACGAATCGCGCGCACGCAAGTCGCACGGCGTGACCCAATGCATCGCCAGTGCCATCGAGTACGCGCATTTCTTCGCGCGTCGCTGCGGGATCGTGCCACGCGTGACGTCGTGCGCGCCAACGCCGACTCACGCTACGTGCCGTGCACGTGCGCCTGGTCCCGCAAACATGTGCGGCGGCAGCCTCCCCGAAGTGGCGAGCTCCTTGCTCTGTCCACCGCGACGGCGCAAGGCGCCGATGCCCGGAGAGAGAGACCGAACGATGCGCAACCGACTGCTGACGATGATGATGGGCCTGCTGACGATTCTTGCCACGCTGCCGACGACCTTTGCCGACGCCGGCTGTGGTTGCGCGAAGCCGCCGCCTCCCGCGAATCTCGTGCGTCCTGCGTTTGCCTCGCCGGGCGATACGATCACGCTGTTCCCCCCCGACAATAAGGCCGGTGAGTACGAGACGAAGATCGCCGACAAAAGGATCAAGCGGAATGCCGTGTGGAAGCGCGATCTCTCCGACGGCCAATACAAGTGGCAGGTCGTCATCACGGTCCCGCAGCTCTCGATGGGACCGACGGCCATCGAGGTGAAGGGCCCGGGTCGTGACTTCAAGATCGCGCAGGAAGACTTCACGATGATGCAGGCGCCCATCGTGCTCCGGCAGGGCGACGGCGAAACCGTTGCGCAGTGCTACAGCGCGGCGGTCACCGCCGACCATGTGGTCCTGGTTCCGCTCGACATCACCGCGATCACCGATCACATGATCTTCAACGGCCTCGGCGAGAACTACCCACTCCTCTTCGGTGCGCAGGACGTCATGATCTACAACATCCAGGGCTTCCTGATGCGGCTCCTCACCACGCCGAACGCGGCCGGCATCTACGCGATCACGGATCCGGGTAACCCCGACAGCATGGAACTCACCTACGATCGCCACGAGTTCAACACGTATCGTGAGCAGCACTCGCATACTGGCGGCTACGGCCTCGATCCCTCCGATGCCGCGTGGCACACCGACGGCACCTACCACGTCGATCACAACCGCCTCGTGCTCGCGATCAAGGGCACCGTCGAGAATCAGGGACTGCCGCCGGCCGGCAAGACTCCCAACTTCGACTTCAGCATCGTGACCGCCCTCGCCGACGTCGACGGCGGAGCGCCGACCGTCCGCACGCTTCCATGGAGCACCGCGTGCTCCGCTACGCCGGCTCCGTAACCTCCTCGCTCACGCGCTGACGAAAGCCACCCATGCCGATCTCATTCGACACTCGACATGCGCCCGCCGTCAGGGGAGCAGCCTCGCAGCGGCTGTACCGAGCGGCGCTCGTCGCCACCGCCTGTACGGCCGTCGCTGTGACCGTGATCATCGGACTCGCCGCAACGACCTGGATCGGCAAATCCTTCCCCGGGTTCTTCGTTCTCCCGAATCGGGTCATTCCTTCCGTCGGTCGCGAGGTCTGGCCGGCAAGTGGCGACGGGGCGCTCTACCAACGGACGATCGTGGCCATCGACGGTAAGGCAATCGCCACCAATACCGACGCCTACCATGAGGTTGGCGTGGAGCCGCCGGGCCGCCCCCTCACCTACACGCTGCGCGACGGCGTCGGCGTCGCCACCGTCACGCTCGCGACCCGCCGCTTCTCCGCCATCGACTACTGGATCATCTTCGGCAGCTACCTCGTGACGGGCCTGCTCTATCTCTGCGTCGGCGTGCTCGCCGCGTGGCTGATGCCGGAGGCGAACCTCGGCCGCGCGCTCCTGATGCTCGGCGGCGCCGGCGGCATCTTCGCGCTCACCGGCGCGAGCATCTACCAGCCCGGCTCCGACCTCCGCATTCATGCCGCCGCCTAAGCCTTGTTCCCGGCGACGCTCGTCTATCTGGCGCTCGTCGTAGCCCGCGTCGATCAACGCTGGCTCGCCTCGTTCGGCGCGATCGCCTCATGGCTGTCGCTCGCGCTCGCGATCACATACCAGCTCGTGCTCGGCACCCCCGGGCCCTACACCCTGCTCCACAACGCCTGCCAGGCCTACATGGGCGTCGCGGGACTCGCGGTCGGTGCGGCGATCATCGTCGCGCGCGCAGGCGGCCCCGATCAGGCAGGTCCGCTGCTGCGCGCGACCGTCGCCGGCGCCCTCCTCGGCATCGGCGTCCCAGGCATCGTGATGGTGCTCTCGGGCATGAGCGGCGGCGGCGTGCCCGTGAATCTCGTCACGGCGTCGGCGTTCCTCTTCCCGCTCTCCATCGCGTTCGGCTTACTGCGCGAGCGTTATATCCTGATCCATCCCGCCCCACTCCCCGCCTGACAACTTAGTCGTCCACCGGGTTTCGGCGGCTCCTTGGGATGCGCACACGCGCCTAGATTGGAGTTCTGAGTCGTCGGCACCGTGGTCGCCATAGGGCCTGCGCGCTGGAATGCGCGCGACGCGCCAGGTTGAAGCCCCCTCCCTGGCCGCCCGAAGAGCCCCACGATCGCCGGCGCCCATAAAAATGACGGGAGGCCGTCAGCGACGTTGACGAGCGCGGCGGCCGTGGCCTATGCGACCAGCGAGACCATGAACATGGCGCCCGACGTCGATCTCGCTCGCGCTGTCGCGTTGGAGCAACGGCGCGTGAGCGGCGATCGTCTGCCATTCTTCGCACTCGGTTGGCTGGGCGCGACCCTGCTCTTCGTCGCCGTTCTCGCCTGGGAATCGCCGGCCTCGCGCACGATGGGGCTCTGGCTCGGCGTGGGCCAGACCGCGCTGGTCGTTGCGAGTCTCGGCCTCGTGCGTCGCGACCCGGAGGCGGCGATCGTTCAGCCGATCGTGCTCCTGACCTGTGTCGGCTTGGGACTTTCGTCCACCGCCTTTCACATGCATCTCGGCGGCCGGGAGCCGGTGATCGCCATGATGCTCTTCGCCCTCAGCGTCATTGCCTCGCTCCTGTTCGTCTGGCGATGGCATTTTGCGCTCGGACTCTTCGCCGGCACCTTCGGCCCTTGGCTCGTCACCGGGCCCTGGGCTGGTCTTCAGCTCACCCCGCTCCAGATGGCGGCCGGCGCGGTCGTCGGTGTCCTGATCTGCGTCACGATGGCGGAGGGGTCGTTCCGCAGCTTTCGGACGGCGTTCGTCCATCGTCAGCGCGAGCTCGAGCGCACCGCCGAGTTGCAGATGTCACGCGACGCCTACCGCGACCTAGCTGAGAACGCGACTGACCTCATCTGGACGGCGGACCTCGACTGGCGATTCACCTACGTCAACGAGGCGGGTGCTTGCTACCTGGGGAAGCCCGCGGCGACGCTCGTCGGCGTGCCCCTGCGCACGGTGATGACGAAGCACCCGACGAACACCGCCGAGTGGGAACGCATCTCTGCAGCCGGTGCGAATCTCACGGCGTACACGGTTCAGGTGCGTCCCGGCGCCACCCACGGCGAGCCTCGCTGGTTCGATGTCGTGACGTCGGTCGTGCGGGACAGCCAAGACCGGGTGATCGGCATCCGCGGGATCAGCCGGGACGTCACCGAACGCCGGCGTATCGAGGAGGCGTTGCGCGCGAGCGAGGAGAAGCTGCGCGAGCTCGCCCATGGACAGGTGCGTGTCCGCGAGGAGGAGCGCAAGCGCCTCGGCCTCGATCTCCACGACGACGTATGTCAGGAGGTCGCCGGGATCGGCATTCTCGTCGAGGCCGTCCGCACCCGCCTAGGCTCGGATGCCCCCGGCAGCGCGGACCTCGCCCGCGCGGTGCGCTACCTGAGCGAGCTGGTCGAGCACCTGCGAAGTTTGGCCGGCGAGCTGCGCCCGCTCCAACTCCACGATCTCGGGCTGGAGGGAAGCCTGCGCTCGTTGGTCGCCGGCCTGGTGGCAACCGAGACGCAGATCACGCTCGCGCTGCCCGCAGCGCTGCCACGTCTCGACGAGGAAACCGAGATCGCCGTCTACCGCGTCGCGCAGGAGGCACTGAGCAATGCCACGCGCCATGGTGACGCGCGTTGGATTCAGGTCACCGTCTCCGTCTCCGACGCTCGTTTGCACCTCGAGGTCCGCGACGACGGCTGCGGCTTCGATCCCGCCCGGACACGACCCGGCGCGCTCGGCCTGGTGGGCATGGAGGAGCGGGCCCTCGCAATCCGCGGCAGCCTGACGGTCGACTCGGCTCCAGGCGTCGGTACGACCCTCCGCTTCGAGTGCCCGCTCGCACAACCGATGCCCGCGAACGCCGCATAGCGGCCATCGAGATTCGATACCGAGCCGGTTACGTCCCGCCTCTTCGCTGATGCGTGGGCTTGGGAATCGGGCGCACCACGTATGGAATCGCGCCTAATTTGCTCACGAGCACAACGGCGAGCGAGCGTCCTCGCAAAAGGGGGCACGCATGAAAGCAAGCGCACTGTTGAAGCGGCAGCACCGAGAGGTCGAGGGCCTGTTCCGGAAGATTGAGAAGACCACGGTAAGGACATGGTGCTCGAGGCCTACGAGGAGCACCGCTGCGTGAAGTTCGTCATGGCCCGACTCGGGTCGTGCGATCCGAGGTGAAGAGGAAGAAGACGAGATGTTCCCGAAAGCCGAAAAGAAGTTCGGCCCAGAGCGCAGCGACGAGGTGCGCACGGAAATGGAAGCGTTGATCTGAAGGGGATCCCCTCGGCCTTCGGGCGTAGGTGCGGCAATGTTCCAGGTACGCTCGCGGACGAATCACATTAAACGCCTTGGCCGCGAGCATTCACGGCCGCGCGCGGCGACGTCAGGCGCTCGGCTTGTCTCCCTTGATCATTCTCTCCACCGCGCCGATGAGCGTTTCGGCGGTGGTGACGACCCACGTGAGGCCACCCGTGATTCGATCGAGGGGGGCGCGGTCGATGCGATCAGCGAGGTCGTGGAGCGCCTTCACCAATCGATCGCGCTCGGCTCTCACCTTCGCGTCGATCTTCTCTTCGTCGTAGCGAGCAGA
>JBDSJB010000344.1:0-17042 GCA_039917665.1 Binatia bacterium | reverse complement strand
ATTACTAAGCCCGCTGGGGAGCACACCGTCGCGTGTGCTCCCCACGGCGTTTTGGCCGCGAGAGGCCGCGCGTTTGAGCGTCGTTGAACCCCGTTCAGCGTCGCTTGAACGCCTTCCGGGCGGGAGGGCTCGTCCGGATCATGCAGAATCGCGATGAAATGCTGGATGCCATTCGTGCCGAAGACGAGGCGCGACCGCTCCAGGACGGGCCGTATGGCTCGACGCTCTCGTTCGACGGCTGCCGGCACTACCTGACGCCGGTCGGTGGCGCGTGGGAGATCCGCTTCGAGCTGGAGCAGCTCGGGGCCGGCGAGGTTATCGGCGTCGGATCGGTCTGGACCGCTGCGCGTCCCGGTGAACCGTTGCGCCCCTGGGAAGTGCTCGTCAGCGGCCGCGTCGACGAGCGCGGGATGGCCACGCTCGCGCTCGTGCCGGTCGCCGCGACCGCTCGAAGTCCCGTCAGGCTCCTCGTCCGGATGGCAGGCCGGAGCGACGGGCAGGACCCGATCGTGAGCGAGGTGCTCGACGTCCAGGGGCTGCCGCCCTGATCTGTGCTATGCGGGCGCGATGACCCGCGAAACCGTGCTCCTCGACCTCGCCGACGACGGCGTCGCCGTCGTCACCTTCAATCGTCCGAAGCAGCGGAACGCCTTCAATCGCCAGATGTGGTGCGAGGCCCGCGATCTCCTGACGGAGCTGCGCGACGATCCGCGCGCGCGCGCGATCATCGTCACCGGCGCCGGCGAAGGCTTCACCGCCGGACAGGATCTCGGCGAGATGTCGGCCGCGCCCGGTCAAGACGACCACCCGTTCGGCAGCTTCATGGACGTGCTCGTCGAGTTCGACAAGCCGCTCCTCGCCGCGGTGAACGGCGTCGGCGTCGGAATCGGGTTGACGCTCCTCCTGCACTGCGACGTCGTCTACGTCGCGGAGTCGGCGCGCTTGCGGGCGCCGTTCATTCCGCTCGGCGTCGTGCCGGAAGCGGCGGCGAGCTACCTCTTGCCGGTCGTCCTCGGCTACCAACGCGCCGCCGAGGTGCTCTACACCGGCGACTGGATCGACGCCGCTCGCGCCGTCGAGCTCGGTCTCGCGTCGCGTGTATGTGCGCCGGCCGATTTGCTGCCGGCGCTCCGTGTCGTCGCGGCCAAGATGGCGGCGGGTCCGATCGGGTCGATTCGCCACACGAAACGGCTGCTCCTCGCCACCCGTGCCGAGCAGGTGCGGGCCGCGCGCGCCCGCGAGGACGCGGGCTTCATCGAGCGCGTCGGCACGCCAGAGAACATGGAAGCCATCATGGCGTTTTTCGAGAAGCGCCCCCCCGACTTCTCGAAACTGCCGGGCTGAACGCCGTTCACCGCCCCATGAACGCCCTTCAAACAGGAGGGCTGATTCATGCGGCGCACCTGCCGCTATTTCTTGGCGATCATGAGTGTGGCGGCAGCCGGGCAGGTACCCCCGGCGGGCCTGCTGACCGGCGTGAACCATCCGGCGGTGCTCCTCGTACTCGAAGCGAAGGGCAAGCTGCTCGGGCGAAAGCTCCGCGAGAGGTATCAGTAGATGTCGGCCCCGTGCCCTCGTGCGCTGCGTGCACCACGCTCCGATGGTCCGCGGGCCTCGAAGTCAACGCGAGGGCCGCGCTAGTGCTGGCCTTCCTTGCCGTCACCGCGCTCGCGGCGCTCCGTTCCGACGGTGCCGCGGATGACCTTGCGGATGTCGTCGGCCCAGCCCGCGGCGTCGTCGGGCGGGCGGAACGACCAGCTCGCGGCCGACTTGCCGCTGCCGGTGTGCAGGCTCAAGCGGTCGTGGTCGCGCGCGACCTCGTAGGCGCCCGTCGAGCGCGGCGTGATCTCGAGGCGAAACCGGTCGCCACGATGGATGACGACGCTCTGCTCGGTCACGACGATCGACGCGTCGTCCTCTTCCCAACCCGCGTCGCGCGTCCCGCCGTCGTGCGTGTGGCGAATGAGCAGGTCGACCGCGCGCCGAACTATGTGCTCGCCTTCGAAGCGGCGCTGCTGCTCCTCGCTGAGCGTGCCGGTTGTGCGGTGGCAGCCGCCGAGCACGGTCAGCACTAGACCCACGACGGCCGCGGCGTACATCGGCCGGCGCGGTATCGACGCTACAGGGGACACGCGTAGACCAGATTCGGGTCCGTCGTATCCACGCGCTGGTATTGGTATTTGCACGTCGCGGTGGTCGTGAGGGCGAGTCGCATGGGATCGTTCTCCTGGAGTGGGTCGTCAGATCGGCAGGTTGCCGGTCGCCGTTCGGCTGCTGCCGTGCTCCTTGTAAGCGGCGATGGTGCGCTGGGCGATGCGCATCTGGTGCACTTCGTCCGGGCCGTCGGCGAACCGCGCCCAGCGCGCGTGCTGGAACATGTTGGCGAGCGGGGTGTCGGTCGAGTAGCCGAGCGCGCCGTGCACCTGGATGGCGCGGTCGATGATGCGGCCGAGGGCGTTCGCGACGAAGTGTTTCGCCATCGACACCTCGGACGTGAAGTCGAGGCCGCGGTCGATCTTGTAGGCGGCGTGCAGCACCATGAGCTTACATTGATAGAGCTCCATGGTGGAGTCGGCGATCATCCACTGGATGCCTTGCTTCTCCGAGAGCAGCGAGCCGTGGGCGAAGCGCTTGGTGGCGCGATCGACCATCATCTCGAGCGCCGTCTCGGCTTGCGAGATCCAGCGCATGCAGTGCGCGAGGCGCGCCGGTCCGAGGCGGTACTGGCCGAGCCGATGCCCCTGGCCGCGGCCGCCGAGCATGTTCTCGCTCGGGATGCGGAGATCCTCGATCTGAATTTCGGAGTGGCCGGTCGAGCCGTGCATCGTCCCGATCTCACGCACGCGCGTCCAACCTGGTGAGGGCAGGTCGACGATGAAACCCGTGTTGGCGGCCTGCGGGCGCTCGGGGTTGTCCTCGGTGCGCGCGATCAGGATGGCGAAGGCGGCGCGGCGCGCATTCGAGATGAACCACTTGTGGCCGTTCACGACCCAGTCGTCACCGTCGCGGATGGCTTTGGTTTGAATGAGCGTCGGGTCCGAGCCGGCGACCTCGGGCTCGGTCATGGCGAAGCAGCTCATGACGTGGCCCTCGCAAAGCGGGCGGAGATATTTCTCTTTCTGCGCGTCGGTCGCCCAGTGCAGCAGCGTGTGCATGTTGCCTTCGTCGGGCGCCTGGCAGTTCATCACCCACGGACCGTAGTAGGCCTTGGCCGCCTCGGCCTGCACCATTGCGAGCTCGACGTGGCCGAGCCCCATGCCGCCCCATTCCTTCGGCATGTGCGGCAGCCAGAGCCCCGCGGCCTTGGCGTCGGCGCGCATCTGCAACAGCAGCTTCAGGTAGGCGCTCCGCTCGATCTTGTCGGGATCGCCGATCTTCTCCTCGGCGGGTTTGACCACGGTCTGGATGAAGTCGCGGACGCGCTGCCGGATCGCCTCGACCTCCGGGCTCAACGTGAAATCGATCGCCATGTCGTTCGTTCTCCTTTGCCGGCAGGCCTATCAGCGGCGGAAGGTCGGTTGAAGACTCGCCGAGGGACGTGACAGAAAGACGCCCATGCGATCGCAGCGGACGTGGGTTGTCGTGACGGCATTGGTCTTCGTGGTCTGGGTGGGTCGAGTCGAAGCGCAGCCGGCGGCGGCCGGTTGGCAGGGCTTCGCCAATGCCTGGATCGCGTCGCACGCGGCGCGGCTCAAGGGCCAAGCGCCGAAGGAAACTCGCAAGAGCTGCGAGGGCGACGTCAACGGCGACGCCCATAGCGACGTCGTCGTGATCTACACCATCGAAGGCGTCGGCGGTGGCAACGAGTGGACCCAGTACGCGGCGGTCCTCACCTCCGCCCCCCAGGGCTACGGCGCGACGATGCCGAAAGAGGTCGGGAGCAAGGGCGTACGATCCGTCGAAGGCTGCACGGTGAGCGGCACGACCGTCGAGCTCGCGCTCGAGACCTGGGGCCCGAAGGATGCGGCGTGTTGTCCGAGCGTGCCCGGGAAAGCGAGCCTCTCGTTCGCGAAGGGTGCGCTCAGCGATCCTCCTGGGACGACGTCGTCGGCATCGCCCGCGCCCGCGCCGAGCGCGAAGTGATCGCCGATCAGTCGAGCGACCGCGGGGCCAACTAAATGATAGCGGGCCCGCTGTCGGGGTTTACCGTCCTCGATCTGACCCGGGTGCTGGCGGGGCCATTCTGTACGCTGACGCTCGCCGACCTCGGGGCGCGCGTCATCAAGATCGAGCATCCCGACGGCGACATGGCGCGCCAGCTCGGACCCATACTGGACGGCGGCGTGTCGGGGTACACGCTGTCGGTGAATCGCGGCAAGGAAGGCATCGCGCTCGACTTGAAGCGTGACGAGGACGTCGCGATCTTCCATCGTTTGCTCGCGCGCGCCGACGTGCTGGTCGAGAACTATCGGCCCGGGGTCATGGAAAAGCTCGGGCTCGGGTGGGAGGCGCTGCACGCGCGGTATCCGGGGTTGATCTACGCGGCCACCTCGGGCTTCGGCCATACGGGACCGTACGCGCAGTACGCGGCGTTCGATCTCGTGGCGCAGGGGATGGGCGGCGTGATGAGCCTGACGGGCCACCCCGGCAACCCGCCGACGCGCGTTGGGGTTTCGATCGGCGACATTGCCGCCGCGCTCTACACCGCCGTCGGCATCAACGCCGCCCTGGTCCATCGCTTGAAGACCGGCGAGGGCATCAAGGTCGACGTCGCGATGCTCGATTGCCAGGTCGCGATCAGCGAGAACGCGATCGCGCGGTTCTTCGCCGGCGACATCCCGGGTCCGATCGGTGCGCGCCATCCGACGGCGGCGCCGTTCGACGCGTTTCCAACGCAGGACGGCTACATGACCATCGCGAGCGCCGACGACGGCGGCTTTCGCCGGCTCTGCGCGACGCTCGAACGTCCCGATCTCGCCGCGGATCCGCGCTTCGCCAACGTGCGGCTGCGCGTCACCAACCACCAGGTGCTGAAGGACGAGCTCGCGAAGACGTTGACGCTCCGACCGGGCGCGGAATGGATCGCGATCTTGCGGGACGCGGGCCTGCCGTGCGGCCCGATCAATACCATCGCCGACGTCGTCGCTGATCCTCAGGTCGCAGCGCGCAACATGATCGTCGAGGTCGACGATCCGTTGGCGGGGAAGGTGCGGCTCTTTGGCTGTCCGATCAAGATGTCGGCCTTCGACGATCCGCACGTGCGCGCCACGGCGCCGGCGCTCGACGGCGACCGCGCGCGTATTCTCGCCGAGCTCGAATCCGACGCGCCATCGCGTACGCCCTAGCGCTCTCGCTTCGCTCGTGCAGCCGCGCCGGGTTTTGCAGCATTGCCAGGCCGGGCGCGGATCGTGAGACGCGCGGATGCGGAAGCGCTCGCCATGGCGACCCGCTGATCGTTCGCCAGAGCCCGTGCGCGACGCCCGCCGCGCATCTCCTCGTGGCGACTCGCGTCTTTCCCGCGCATGCCGAGCGTCGCCGTTACGTCGGTCGCACGCGACGACGGCGCCTCCGTCCCTGGCATCCATATTGGACCGCGAGGCTCGCGGAGGAATGGTCAATGCGTTCGGTCATCGACGGCGTCATGCAACGGCTGGCTCACGCCACTATCGAACAGCAGCGCACACTGAAGCTGCACCCGCTGCATCGTGATCTCACGCTCGGCCTCCTGCCGCGCGGGACGTACGTTGCATGGCTGAGCCAGCTCTTCTTCGTGCACCGTGCGCTCGAATGGCATCTCGGTCGCTTGCGCCCGATGGTGCCGCCGCTCGCGTCGGTCGTCCGTGACCACTACTTCCACACCCCCGCGCTGGCGTCCGACCTCGCGTGCTTCGGGATGGGGCTGCAGCGCCTCACGCCGCTCGCGTCGACGAGCGTGCTGGTCGAGACGATCGACGGCCTCGCCGTCCGTGCGCCGCTGGCGCTGCTCGGGATGGCGTACGTGCTCGAGGAGAGCAAGAACAGCGGCCGCCAGATCGCGAAGCGCGCCCGCCTCGCGTATCGACTGCCGCGCGGGCACGGCGTCGCGTATCTCGATCCGTATGGCGAGGCCCAGCGCCAGCGTTGGCTCGATTTCCGGGTCGACATGGAAGCCACGGGCTTCGAGCTCGACGAGACGGCCGTGATCGTCGACGCCGCCCGCCTCACGTTGCAGAGCTTGGCCGGGGTGATGGACGAGATCCTGGCGGTCGAACGACTGACGGCGCGGCGCGCGTGACGTCGCGCCGATCGGCGCCGCGCCGGCGCGCGGCCCGGCTACTTGAACATCAGACCGACGTCGGGGCCGGCGCGCAGTGTGTGGCCGCCGTCGACGGCGAAAACCTGACCGGTGATCCACGACGCCTGGTCGCTCAGGAGGAAGTAGGCCGCGGCGCCGATGTCCTCGACGGTGCCGAGGCGGCCAAGCGGCATCAGCGACTCGTAGTTCGCGCGCGCGAGCGGGTGTGAGGCGAGCGGAGCCGCGAGGTCGGTCGGCACGAGACCGGGGCGGAGCGCGTTCACGCGGATGCGGTGCTCGCCGAGCTCGTCGGCGGCGCAGCGCGTGAGCATCTCGACGCCGGCTTTCGAGACGCAGTAAGCGCTCATCATCCGGTGCGTCAGCACGCCGGCGATCGACGAGACGTTCACGATCGCGCCGCCGTTCCCGAGCTTCAACATGGCGGCCGTCTCGTGCTTCAGGGCGAGCATCGTGCCGTCGAGGTTGGTGCGGAGGGTAAAGCTCCACGACGCGTAGTCCTGGTCGTGGACGGAGCCGAAGCTGCCAATGCCCGCGGCGTTGACGGCAAAGTCCAGGCGTCCGCAGCGCTCGACCACCGTGGCGACGGCGCGTTCGACGTCGGCCTCGGACGCGACGTCGCCGGTGACGGTGACGACGCGCGCGGGATCGGCGAACGTCGCGGCGGCGCGCTGAAGCCGGTCGGCGTCGCGGCCCATGAGGGCGACGCGCGCGCCGTTCCGTGCCAGTGCCTGTGCTGCGCCTAGCCCGATGCCGCTGCCCCCGCCCGTGATGAAGCCGACTTTGCCCTGCATGTCCGTCATGTGAGCCTCCGGGCGCGGAGACTCGCACGGGACGTCGGCCGTCTCAATGAGTGACGGTGGTCAGGGGGCGTGCGTGCGTTGGCCGGGCGCGAAGCTCGCGGCGACCGCGTCGGCGAGGGGGTCGATCTCGTCGGCGCGGAGGTTCGTGATGGTGATGCGGATCGCGGGTCCGCTGGTGATCCGATAGCGCTCGCCGCCGTTCACGGCGAAGCCGGCGTCGAGCAGCGCCCGGACGGCGGCGACCTCCTCGCTGACTGGCACCCACACGTTCAGGCCCGAGCGGCCGTGCGCCGTGACGCCGCGGCGGGCGAGGGCGTCGACGAGCCCTCGGCGCCGCGCCGTGTAGGTCGCGGCGGCGCGCTGCACGCGCGTCGTGGTCTTCGCATCGGACCAGAGCGTCGTGACCAGGCGCTGCAGGATGTGGCTCACCCACCCGGTGCCGATCAGTTGCCGGCCCTCGACGCGGGCGATCGTCGTCGGGTCGCCGGTCAGGACCGCGAGACGGAGATCCGGGCCGAGCGCCTTGGAGACCGAACGCACGACGACCCAGCGCGCGCGCGTCGCGTGCGTCAGGGTGAAGGCCGGCGTGCCGGCGATCGGCCCGGCATGATCGTCCTCGATCAGCAGCACGTCGGGATGCTTCTTGAGGACTTTGCGCAGCTCGGCGGCGCGGCCCGCATCGAACGCGGCCCCGCTCGGATTCTGCGCGCGCGGGGTCAAGATGCAGGCGGCGGCGCGGCGGTGCAGGGCGCGCTCGAGCTCGGCTGGCAGTACGCCGAAGTCGTCGAGGTGCATGGGCTCGGGGACGAGGCCGAGGGCAGCGACGAGATCGATCACGCCGGGATAGCCCGGATCCTCGATGGCGATGCGGTCGCCGGGACGGAGGTGCGCTTGCAACGCGCGCTCGATGCCGTCGAGCGCGCCGCCCGTGACCGCCAGCGCGTCGGCCGTAATGCCGTCGCGGACGAGCTGCTGGCGCGCCAGTGTCAGCAGCTCGCTGGCGTTGGCGCGCTCACCGTAGAGACGCTGGCGCGTGTCGATCGAGGCAAGCGCCCCGTCCAGCGCCGGCAGCAGATCGACGTTCGGGCTGCCGTTGGCGAGATCGCGGACGTGCGACGGCACGGCGGCGGCCGCGCGCGTCGGCAGGGGCGGGCGGTGGCGGACGCGGGTCCCGCGCCGACCGTGCGACTGCAGGAGGCCGCGGCTGGTGAGCACGCGGTAGGCGGCGGCGACGGTGCTCGGGCTCACGGCGAGCGTCGTCGCGAGTGTCCGGACGGCTGGCACGACCGCGCCGCTCGGCAGACGGCCGTCGCGAATGCCCGCCTCGATGCTGCCCGCGATCGTGCTTGCGCTGCTTCCGTTGATTCGGTACTGTACTGACACTGTCAGGCAATTGTACTAGTACGAAAGGAGCAACGCAAGTGTCCATCGATGGTCCGACCCCCCGCACCACACTGAAGCGGCGCGCGCAACGAGGGGTCTACGAGCACGACGCCATCCTCCGCATCCTCGACGAAGGCCTGGTCTGCCACATGGCGTTCGTCGTCGACGGCCAACCGTTCGTCTTGCCTACCGCCTACGCGCGGATCGGCGACCACCTGTACCTGCACGGGTCGCCGAGCAATCGCATGCTCCGTACGGGGCGCACGGGGCTCGGCCTCTGCGTGACGGTGACGTTGCTCGACGGCCTCGTGCTGGCGCGCTCGGCCTTCCACCACTCGATGAACTACCGCTCGGTGGTGTTGCTCGGGGCCGCCACGGAGGTCGACGATCTGGAAGAGAAGCGGGCCGCATTCCACGCGCTCGTCGAGCACGTCGTGCCCGGACGTTACGCCGGGGTGCGGGCGCCGACCGACGACGAGCTCAAGGGCACGCTCGTGCTCCGTCTGCCGATCAGCGAAGGCTCTGCCAAGATCCGGAGCGGCCCGCCGATCGACGACGAGGACGACTATGGCTGGCCGGTCTGGGCCGGGGTCATTCCGCTGGGCGTCCGGCCCGGTGCCCCCGTGCCCGATCCGCGTCTCGATCCCGAGCACGGTCTGCCGAAATACGCGTCCGCCTACGCGCGAGGGTAAAATGCGACTCTACGACTACCTGCCGTCCGGCAACGGCTACAAAGTCCGGCTGCTGCTCGCGCAGCTCGCTGTGGCGTTCGAGCTCGTGCCGCTCGACATCGTGAAGGGCGAGACGCGCACCCCCGAGTTTCTCGCCAAGAACCCGAACGGTCGCATTCCGCTGCTCGAGGTCGAGCCCGGTAAGTTCCTCGCCGAGTCGAACGCCATCCTCTTCTATCTGAGCGACGGTACGCGGTTCCTGCCTGACGACCGCTGGGCGCGCGCGCAGGTGCTGCAGTGGATGTGCTTCGAGCAGTACAGCCACGAGCCCAACATCGCGACGGTCCGCTTCTGGGTGCACTTCCTGGAGCTCACGCCCGCGCGGCGGGCGGCGATCGAGCAGAAGCGACCACTCGGGTACGCGGCGCTCGACGTGATGGAGCGTCATCTCGCGACGCACCGGTTCTTCGTGGACGATCGCTACTCGATCGCCGACATTGCTCTCTACGCCTACACCCACGTGGCCGACGAAGGCGGCTTCGAGCTCGGACGGTATCCGGCCGTGCAGGGGTGGCTCGGGCGCGTGCGCGAGCAGCCGCGCCACGTCCCGATCACGCAGTGCTGACGATGGCGACGACGATCGCAGTCCTGGGTGCCACCGGCGTCTACGGCCGCCATCTGCTGCCCCGCCTGCTCGCGCGCGGGCATCGCGTACGCGCGCTCGTGCGCCGACCCGAAGCGGCGGCCGTCGCGACGGCCTGTGGCGCCGATGTGCGCCTGGCTGACGTCTTCGACGCGGCGTCGCTGCAGGCGGGGCTCGAAGGCTGCGACGTCGGCATCAATCTGGCGACGTCTTTGCCGGCGCCTGGCAAGGCGGGTGGCGACTACGCGCTGAACGATCGTCTCCGGCGCGAGGGCACGCCGATCTGGATCAGGGCCTGCCGCGACGCCGGGGTGCCGCGCATCATGCAACAGAGCATCGCCATGGTGCACGGCACGTGGGGTGACGACTGGTCCGACGAAGACACGCTCTACGCCGGCGATGAGGGAAACCTCGCGGCGCACGCGGTCGCGGCCGCCCTCGCCATGGAGGACACCGTGCGTGCGTCCGCTCTCGATTGGGCGATTCTGCGCGGCGGCCTCTTCTACGGACCCGGCACCGGCTTCGACGACGACTGGTTCGCGCGAGCCCGTGCCGGCACGCTCCGCCTCCCGGCCGATGGCCACGGATGGGTGTCGCTCGTGCACGTCGCCGACATGGCCGCTGCGACGGTGGCCGCCATCGAGCGCTGGCCGTCGCGGCGCGCGCTCATCGTCGCCGACGACGGTCCGAGCCGATGGCGTGACGTTCTCGGCTACGTGGCCGCTGCAGTCGGAGCCGCGGCGCCGGCCGCGGGAGGGCGGGCCGCGTTGCCGTCGTTTCGCGTTCGCAATGGCCGCGCGCGAGAGGCACTCGCGTGGCACCCCGTCTATCCGGACTACCGCGCCGGGCTCGCGCGCTGAACAGTCGGACAGCGACCTCCTAACGACCGTCGTTGACGACGGTTGACGTCGGCCGACGGCGCCGCGTGCCGTAACCGTCGACGCCGACTGCGCGCATCGCGGAGCGAGTCTTGCTGAATCCTCGCGCATGGCGAGCGAGGTCGTCGCGTGGGCTCCGGACGTCGTGGACGGTCGTGTGGTGCCGACCCACGCGGCACGGCCAAGGTGGGTGCGGGTCGGTGAAGCGCTGGCTCCCCTTGGGTCGCGCCTCTTCGGTCGACGCCACTTCCGGGATGGTGTGGATCGCGCGCTCTGTCGCGCGGTGCACGGCGCGGCGGCGCGCGGTGCGCTCTTCGGCTTCGCGCCGCCGCCGCACTTCACCCGCGTCGCCACTGGCCGGGGTCGGCGGCCGGTCGATGTCTATCGCGGCCGCGCGCCGCTCGTGAACGGTCTCGCCGCCGCCGGGGAATGTGTGCTGCATCATCATCGCGGCGGTGGCTCGCGCGGCACGCTCGTGGTGGTGAACCGCGGCACGGGGCTGCTCGCCGACGTCATCGCGCGGCGCTTTGCGGTAGCCCTGGTCGCCGCCGGATTCGACGTGGTGATCTCCGCCGTCGCCGATCGTGACGATCGCGAATGGGCGCGCAGCGTCGGGCAGGCGCTCGCGACGATCGTGCGACGCGTGCACGACGGCGTCGCGGTCGAGGCATGGGCGCGCGCTGCCGGGTATCGCACGGTCATGGCGACGGGGATCGGCATCGGTGGCACCGTGACCGCGCTCCTGGCGACGACGACGTCGCGCTTCGACGGCTGCGTGCCGATTCTCGCGGGCACCCATCCCGGCCGGCTCTGGCTGGCACCCCGGGCGCTCGCGCGCGCCGCCGACCATGCGGCGCTCGCACGCGACGAGGTCCGGCTGCCTCGCACCTTGCTCCGTCTTTTCGAGCCGGTCGCGCCGGGACGGCTGCCGGCGCCCCGGCGCCGCGAGGGCTCGGCGGTGGTCGGGTTTCGCTACGACGCGCAGGTGCCGCCGGCCGACGTGCAGGCGCTCGGAGATCACTGGCGGATTCGGCCGGTCTGGCTCGAGCGGTCGCACGTCGAGCTGCCGGCCTCGGCGCGGACGCTCGCCACAATCGTCGCGCACGCCGCCGCGGCCATCGGCAAGTGAACGGATTGCGGTCGTTCCCGTCCTCTATTATACAAGCCCGGTTCCATGGTCCCCGGTAGCTCAGTTGGTAGAGCGTTCGGCTGTAAAGTTGCAGCCTCGTCGGGAAACCGGCGAGTGAAAAGCGGGTGAATTCAGGGAAGCCTAAGTGCGAAGTCGGCAGAACGCCGGCATACGGGAACCCTGAGCCAAGCCCTCCAATGAACCGGTCGTCAGACCGGCAGGGTGGGGGGAAGGTGCAGAGACTAGGGAGTGACGAAAGAATAAGCTCCCCGCGAGCGCCCGCCACCTAAGTCCACTGGATACGGTGATGAGATAGTCCACGCCCGTCGGAAACGGCGGGATGACGTGTAACCGAATGGTCGCTGGTTCGAGTCCGGCCCGGGGAGCTCGAGAGGGGCCGCTGGAGAAGTTTCCAGCGGCCCTTTCTCTTTGGTGCGCCGGCGACCCAGCGCGGCATCTAAGGCGGATGCGAGGTCGGCGACATGACGAGTGATCGAAGCGGATCCGACTGGATCATCCGCGGAGCGCAGCCGCACGAGCTTCCTGTCCTGGCCGATCTCGAGCGACGCGCCGGCGCTCGCTTCAACTCGATTCCGGCGCTCGCCGACCTGCCGGAGGTGCTGGCGCCGCCCGAGGCGCTCGCGGCTGCCATCACGCGCGACCAGCTCTGGGTGGCGGTAACGGGCGCCGACTCGACTCTGGTCGGCTTCACTTATGCCGACGTCATCGACGGCGCCGTCCACCTCGAGGAGCTCGACGTCTTGCCGGAATGGGGGCGGCACGGCATCGGTAGCGCCCTGGTGGACGCCGTCGTCGGCGACGCCCGCAACCGCGGCCTGCCAGCCGTGACGCTCACGACGTTTCGCGATGTGCCATGGAACGCGCCTTTCTATGCGCGCCTCGGATTCACGATCGTCGACCTCGTCGAGCTCGGCCCAGGGTTGCGGGCGATCTGGACGCACGAGCGAGAGCGTGGCCTCCCGCCGGCACTCCGGGTCGTGATGCGTCGCGCGCTCGCGCGCTAGCTTGCCGTGGGCGTCGCGTGGCCGGGGGCGCTCTCGTCGAGCGGGCCGGCTTGCAAGAGCCGCTCGAAGAACGCGCGATCGGCGAGCAGCGACGTGTCGCCGAGGAACATCTTCCCGTACCGCTCGAAGTACAGGAGCTGCTTCGCGAGCAGGAACGTGCCGCGGTCGAAGCTCGTGCCGCGACCGCCGTGCTCGGCCACCCCGACGTGCATCTCGCGCTGACGGCGGAGGCGCGTCAGATGCTGGCGCCACGTCAGCGGCTGGGTGATGCGTCCTTCCGCCTCCGCGACGTTGCCCTGCCACGCCGCCAGGAATTTTCCGAGGCTGACCTCGCCGAACGGCCGCGTCAGCATCGGCTCGACGATGCTGCGACAGAACTGCGCCAGGCCGTCGCGATCCATGCCGAGGCCCTGCGTGATCGCCGGGCCGTAGTGGGTCACGAAGTCGTCGGCGATGTCGCCCCAGGCGCTCTGGTCGCCGAGCGCGCCTTCGACGGTGCGGCGGAGGAAGCGCAGGGTCGCGGCATCCAGCCGTCCGACGATCCCCCAATCGACGACGCCAATCCGCCCGTTGCGCAGCATGAGGATGTTGCCGGCGTGCGCGTCGGCGTGGAACGTGCCGTCGCGGAGCGCGGTGATGAACCAGGCGCGCACCAGCTGATCGAGCAGCGGTCGCGGATCGAGCCCGAGCCGGGCGATTCCGGCGTGGTCGTCGATCGGAACGCCGTCGAGAAAGTCCATCGTGAGGACGCGTTGGCCCGAGCACGCCGGATACGGCTCGGGCACGACGATGCGGTCGAGGCCGAGGTCGCGCGCGAGCACCCGATGATGCGCCATTGCGCGCGCTTCGTTCCGCAGGTCGAGCTCTTCGGTCAGCTGCTCGCGAAACCCGTCGAGCATGCGGACGAGCTGGCCGGCCTCGGCGATGCCGATGCGAAAGGCCAGGAAGTCGAGCAGCGGGGCCATGAGGCGAAGATCGGTGGCGACGGTTGCCTCGATGCCCGGACGCAGCACTTTGACCGCGACGACCTTGCCGTCGTGAAGCGTCGCACGGTGCACGACCGCCATCGAGGCGCGGCCGATCGGCGTCTCGTCGAACGTCGCGTAGATCTCGCCGAGCGGCGCGCCGAGCGCCGTCTCGATCGCCTGCTTCACCAGGCCGACGTCGACGGTTGGTCCCGTGTCGAGGCACGAGCGGAACTCGTTCGCGACCTCCTCGCCGAACACGCCGGGCGACGACGCGACGAGCTGTCCAAACTTGACGAACGTGACCCCGAGCGTCTCGAAGAGCACGCGGAGCGGTCGCGCGAATGCGTGCGGCGCCTGCGGACGGCCGAGCGCGCGCTGCACGACCGGTCCCGCCAGCGTCTGCGTGGCCACGGCGAGAATGCGGACGCTCCGGCGGCGCAGATCGCGGCCGTCGGGAATCGGAAGTGGGAGCGGGAAGGCGCGCAGCACGAGAGGGCAGTTGAAGGCGTGGGGTCGGCGAAGTCAACCGACCCCCTTGAGGGGTACGGGCCCCGTTCGATTCTCGCGGCAGCGGGCGATGGTGGCAGCCGGCGGGCGGGTCGGGGATGACTCCTACGGTCGCCGGCTTCGTGCCGCCCAGCGCGTACAACTTGCCGCTGCCTCTCTGGCCTGCGCACACGCGAGCTGCGGCTCCCCGGAGCCATCCCCGACCCGCCCACCGGCGACACCGCCCAACACAGAGATCTCACGAACAGACTGAGACACTACCCCTTGAGGAGGCCGGGTCCGACGCCTCAGTCGTGACGGCGATCGGCGATCGTGAAGAGCGCGGCGCCCACGGTTACGAGCGCCGCCGCGCAAAGAAACATCGCGGGATAGCCGACTTCGCGGATGACGGCGCCGAGCAGCGGCCCGCCGACGAGCGCGCCGGCATCGAAGAGCGCCGTGAAGATCGACGTTGCGGCGCCACGCTCGGCGACACGGGCCCGCTCCACGACGAGCCCGGAGAGGATGGGAAACGTGAACCCGTGGCCGAGCCCCGCGCACGCCCCGGCGACGGTGATCGCTACTGGTGTGGTCGCGAAGGCGAGCAGCACGTAGCCGACGGCGAGCGTCGCGAGCGCCGGTAGGAGGGCGCGTTTCGGGCCGATGCGTTCGGGGACCCACGCGAAGCCGAGGCGGAGGAAGATCGCCGCGATCGAGTAAGCCGTGAAGAAAAGGCCGACCGAGCCGATGCCGGTCTCGAGGACGAAGGTTTTTACGAACGTGAACTGCGCCGTGAGCGCGGTCGCGAAGGCGAGACCGATGAACCAGAGCGGCCGGAGATCGGGCTGCGCCAACGCGGCCATGAAGCCGCGACCGGGGAGCTCGTGGGTCGGATGCTGCACGTCGCGGAGTGGCAGCGACAAGAGCAGCGACGCGAGAGCGAACGCGGTCGAGACGTGGAAGAGGTCGGCGTACGTGCCGTGCCGGAGGATGACGTCACCGAGCACGCCGCTCACCGACATCGGCAGCAGCCCCGAGATGCCGTAGAGGCCGATGCCCTCGGTCCGTCGCGCCGGTGGCAAGAGATCGGCGGCGTGGGTCATGAGGGCGGTGAAGAGCGTGGCCTCGGCGACGCCATGGGCCGCGCGTACCACGTACAGCCAGAGGCCGAGGTCGTGCACCGTCGGATAGAGCGCGCAGACGAGGACGTTCAGCACACCGCCGGCGAGGATCACGCCGCGCCGGCCGCGCGCGTCCATCAACGTGCCGAGCGGCGGGCGCCAGAGAATGGCGGTCGCTGCGGTCACGCTCACGACGAAACCGATCCGCACCTCGTCCGCGCCGAGGTCGTGCAGAAATCCCGAGAGATGGAGGTAGAGCGTGAACGCGAGGTTCTGGAGAAAATTCGCCCCGAAGCAGAGGACGAATTGACGCGAGACGACGGCCGGACGCGCGGCCCGCTGCCGCCGCCCTACGGGCGCACCTCGTAGTACGCGTTCATCGGGTTCGCGAAGTCGTGCGTCCGAAAGCGTGTGAAGCCGGCGTCGCGGGTCATGGTGCGCGCGAGATCCTCCGTGAAGCCGAGCGTGCCGAGTCCGGCGCCCCCGGGCTCCGAGAGCGCCGACGACATGCAGCTCATGACCGAGAAGCCGTACATCATCCCGGCCATCGGGTTCTTCGTCAGATTCTCCTCGAACGTCGGGCAGCTCTTGATGTCGGCGATGAGCCACGTGCCGTCGGCTTTCAGGGCGCGTCGGATGGCCGCGATGACCGGTGCCGGGTTCGCCATGTCGTGCAGACAGTCGAACGTAGTGATGAGATCGAAGCGGGCCTCGTTCGGCAACGCGTCGCCGTTGGCGTCGTGGAAGGTGACGTTGCCGATGCCGGCCTCGGCGAGATTGCTCGCGGCGCGCGCGAGGGCGTGCTTCGAGATCTCGTAGCCGTGGAACTGCGAGCGCGGATACGCCTTCGCCATCTCGATGAGCGCGACGCCGGCGCCGCAGCCGACGTCGGCGACGGCCGCCCCCGCGCCGAGCTTCGCCGCCACGCCGTCGAGGGCGGGCAGGGCGACAGGGACGAGCATCGTCCGGAACCAGGGCGCGAACATGCGCTCGACGCCGCGATTTCCTTCGAGCCCGAACGCGTCGTAGGGCAGGCCGCGTCCCGTCTTGAAGGCTTCGGGCAGGCGGTCGAGCACCGTCATCTGCTGCGGCAGGCCGCAGAAGCCGCCGGCCGCGAAGGCCGGGCTGCGCTCGTCGGCGAGCACCATGACGGCCTCGGGCGACAGCGAGAACTTGCCGGCGCCGTCGTAGTCGACGAGGCGCGCGGCGGCTTGTCCGCGCAGCCACTCGCGCACCCAACGCTCGTGCAGGCCCGTCCGCGTCGCGAGCCCGTCGCTCGTGAGCGGCTCACCGGCGTCGGCGAGCGCGCGATAAAGGCCGAGATGATCGCCGAGGAAGATCATCCCAGAGATCACGGCACCGCCGAGATAGCCGAAGACCTGTTCGACGGTGGCTTCGAGCTTCTCGGGATCGATCGTCGCGGGCGCAGTCGTCATGGCGGATCCTCCGTTCGGCTCGGCACCATAAGAGCCGTGCAAACGGCGAGCAAGGGACCCGTGCAAACGGCGAGCAAGGGACCCGGGCAAACGGCGATCAAGGGAGCCGGGCGAACGGCGAGCAAGGAAGCGCGGCAAATGCGAGCAAGGGAAGCGCGCTGAGGGCGAGCGCGACACGCTCGCCCTCAGCAATCCTGACGAACGCGTCAGCCGATCAGAACGCGCCGTCCTCGCACTCGACAAAAGCCTTCGACGAGCCGCAGCGCC
>JBDSJB010000343.1:0-16475 GCA_039917665.1 Binatia bacterium | reverse complement strand
CGTGCCGATGCGTAAAGGTGACAGAACGGTGAATCAACTCTCGCGGAATCTCGCGCTCTGGCTCCTGCTCATTCTCATGGTTCTGCTGCTCGTGAACGTCTTCACGAAGCAGCCGACCCGCGACCAGGAAATGATCTTCAGCGACTTTCTGGCCGCCGTCGACAAAGGCGAGGTCACCGAGGTCACCGTTCAGGGACAAGACCTGCACGGCAAAAAGACCAACGGTGAAGCCTTTCGTACGTTCGCCCCGCCGTACCCGGAGCTGATCAGCGACCTCCGCGGCAAGGGTGTCCGCATCGACGCGCGCCGCGAGGACCCCGAGCCGTTCTGGTACGTGCTCCTCGTCAACTGGTTCCCGATGATCCTTCTGATCGGCCTCTGGGTGTTCTTCATGCGCCAGATGCAGGTCGGCGGCGGGAAGGCCATGTCCTTCGGGAAGAGCCGCGCGAAGCTGCTCACCGAGAATCAGCACAAGATCACCTTCGATGACGTCGCTGGCGTCGACGAGGCCAAGGAAGAGCTCGAAGAAATCATCGCCTTCCTGAAAGATCCCAAGAAGTTCACCAAGCTCGGCGGCCGTATCCCGAAGGGTGTCCTGTTGGTCGGACCTCCGGGCACCGGCAAGACCTTACTGGCCCGGGGCGTCGCCGGTGAAGCCGGCGTGCCTTTCTTCTCGATCAGCGGCTCCGACTTCGTCGAAATGTTCGTTGGCGTCGGCGCCTCGCGCGTCCGTGACCTCTTCGTGCAGGGCAAGAAGAACGCGCCCTGCATCATCTTCATCGACGAGATCGACGCCGTTGGACGCCATCGCGGTGCCGGGCTCGGCGGTGGTCACGACGAGCGCGAGCAGACGTTAAATCAGCTCCTCGTCGAAATGGACGGCTTCGAGACCAACGAAGGCGTCATCATGATCGCGGCCACCAACCGGCCCGACGTGCTCGACCCCGCCTTGCTGCGCGCCGGCCGTTTCGACCGTCGCGTGGTCGTCCCGCGACCCGACGTCAAAGGCCGCGAAGGCATCCTCAAGGTGCACTCGCGCCGCGTCCCGCTCGGCGAGGACGTCGACATCGAGCTGCTGGCACGTGGAACGCCCGGCTTCGCCGGCGCCGACCTCGAGAATCTCGTCAACGAAGCAGCCCTCCTCGCGGCGCGACACAGCCACGAGAAGGTCATGATGCTCGACTTCGAGATCGCGAAAGACAAAGTGATGATGGGCTCCGAGCGTCGGAGCATGATCATCAGCCTCGAGGAAAGGCGAAACACCGCCTACCACGAGTCGGGTCACGCGCTCGTCGCGAAGCTGCTGCCCGGCGCCGACCCGGTCCACAAGGTGACCATCATCCCGCGCGGCATGGCGCTCGGTCTCACGATGCAGGTGCCGCTCGACGACCGTCACACCTACGATCGTCAGTTCCTCGAGAACAACCTCACGATCCTGTTCGGCGGTCGCGCGGCCGAAGAGCTGATTCTCGGCCACATGACGACGGGTGCGGGCAACGACATCGAGAAAGCCACCGAGCTCGCGCGCAAGATGGTGTGCGAGTGGGGCATGAGCGAAAAGCTCGGGCCCATGACGTTCGGCAAAAAGGAAGAGCAAATCTTCCTCGGTCGCGACTTCACGCAAGCCGCCGATTACTCGGAGAGCACGGCGGTCGAGATCGACACCGAGCTCCGCCGCTTTCTGATCGAAGCCTACCACCGCGCGAAGGGGCTGCTGAAACACAACCTCGAGATCCTGCACAAGATGGCTGAAGCGCTCCTCGAACGCGAAAGCCTGGATGGCCCCGACATCGACAACATCATCCGGGCCTGCGGCGGCGGAAACGGTCTGAACGTGGTGGGTGCCGCCTCGGCCTGAGCCGAGGCGAGCCCGCTCCGGGCGGGGCCGCGTGTTGCTTCCCGAGGGACGAACCGCGGTGATGGGGATCCTGAACGTCACCCCGGACTCGTTCTACGACGGTGGCCGCCACGCCGTGCACGAATCCGCGCTCGCCCATGGCCGAGCGCTCGTGGCCGAAGGCGCCGATGTATTGGACGTCGGCGGCGAGTCGTCGCGACCCGGGGCCGCGTCCATCTCGGTCGACGAGGAGTGCGCGCGGATCGTCCCGCTCATCGCGGCCCTCCGTCGCGAAACCGATCTTCCGATCTCCGTCGACACCACCAAGGCCGCCGTCGCCGCCGCTGCGCTCGATGAGGGCGCCAACGTCGTGAACGACATCAGCGCCGGCCGTTTTGACCCCGCCATACTGCCACTGGTCGCGGCGCGTGGGGCGGGCATCGTCCTGATGCACATGCAGGGCACCCCGGCGACGATGCAGACCGCGCCGCACTACGACGACGTTCTCGCCGAGGTCGCCGCGTTTCTGCGGGCTCGCATCGACGCCGCCCGCGCGGCCGGCATCGCCGACGCCCAGGTGTGGCTCGATCCGGGCCTCGGCTTCGGCAAACGCCGCGACGACAACCTCCGGCTGTTGGCCGAGCTGCGCGCATTGGTCGCGATCGGCTACCCGCTCGTCGTCGGCGCGTCGCGCAAGCGCTTCCTCGGCACCGCACCGAACGACACGCCGGACGACCGGCTCGCGGCCTCGCTCGCCGCCGCGACGCTCGCCGCCGCGCAGGGCGCTGCCATCCTCCGCGTGCACGACGTCGCGGCGACGCGACGGGCGGTCGCCATCGCCGACGCCGTGAACCAGGCGTCGGAGCTTGCCCGGTGATGGCCGCGTGAACCTCGCCCTCTTCAACGATTTCCGCTGGCAGGACGTCCTCGACATCCTGATCGTCGGTTTCGTCGTCTACCGGTTGTTCCTGCTGATCCAGGGCACGCGTGCGGTCTCGATGCTGATCGGCCTGATCGTGCTCGCCGCCGCCTACCAGGGCGCGCAGTATCTCGAGCTCTACACCGTCAACTGGATCCTCGACTCGGTCGGCAACGTGATCCTCATTCTCATCGTCGTCGTCTTTCAGCAGGACATCCGCCGCATGTTGACGCAGGTCGGTACGGGACCGTTCTACGGGCGCATGCAGCGGCTCGCGCAAGGCCAGGCCATCGAAGAGATCACGCGTGCGAGCGTGCTGCTGGCCGGTCGACGCGTCGGCGGTCTCATGGTGATCCAGCGTGAGGTCGGCCTGAACGAATACGTCGAAGGCGGGACGCGGCTCGACGCGCAGATCACCAAAGAGCTGCTCGTGAGCGTCTTCCTCCCGTCATCGCCGTTGCACGACGGTGCGGTCATCCTGCACCAGGGCCGCCTGGTCGCCGCCGGATGCTTGCTGCCGCTCACGACCAACCCGAACGTCAGCAAGACGCTCGGGACCCGGCATCGTGCCGCCATCGGACTCACCGAAGAGACCGACGCCGTCGTGGTGGTCGTGTCGGAGGAAGAGGGCAAGATCTCGCTCGTCCGCGAGGGGCGGATCACCCGCGATCTCGACGCCGGCGTGCTGCGCAGCACGTTGCAACAACTGGTGGCCTGATGACGACCGCGGCCGAGCACCTCGAACGCCTCACCGCACCGCTCCGTCGCCGCTTCGGCGCGAAGATCTTCGCCGCCGCCTGCGCGTTCGTGCTGTGGTTCTTCGTGAATGCGGGCGAGCGCGAAACGCAGGTGCTGCCGTTCCCGATCGAGCTTCGCAACGTGCCCGAGCGCGCCGTCCTCACCAATCCCGATCGCGTCGACACCGTTTCGGTGCGCTTGAACGGTCCCGGGCCGCTCATGGCGTCGCTCGATGCGCGCCGTTCGCCGATCGTGGTCGATCTCTCGAAAGCCGAGATCGGCGCCGACCTTCGGCTGAAGATCCGCGACGAGATGATTCGCGTACCGCGCGGCGTCCGCATTCTCGAGATCGAGCCGTCCCGCATTCCCGTGCGTCTCGAGCGCGTGAAGCGTACGAGCGTTCCGATCAACCTCCAGACGACCGGCGAGCCGCGTGAGGGCTTCAAGGTCGAGCGGATGAAGAGCACGCCCGAAAAGGTCCAGGTGTCGGGTCCGGCGAGCATCATCGACCGCGTGACCTCACTCGACACCGAGTCCTTCGACCTCACCAATCTGGCGGCCTCGACGCAGAAGATCGTCGGCCTCGTCCGCGCCGACCAGCTGGGAGTGAAACCCGAGCAGGTGACCGTCGAGATCACGGTCGTCCCCATCGTCACCACCCGTGAATTCAAGCGTTTGCCGGTCGAGGTCCGAAACGTCGATCGGCCCTTTCAGCTCAAGCCTCCGCGTGTCAATCTGACCCTGCGCGGCCCCCAACGCATCGTCGAGGATATGACCCTGGACGAGAACGCGGTGTACGTGGATGGCAGCAGCTACGAGCCGGGGGAGCACATGGTGGAAGCCGAGGTAGCGCTCCCACCCGATGTGGAGATCATCAAGCGCGATCCACCGGTCATCCGCCTGGAGATTCTCGAGCCCAAGGTCGAGCCAAAGCCCGAGCCCACGCCCGAGAAAAAGATCGAGCCGAAACCCGAAGCAAAGCCAGAACCGAAGAACGGAGTACGGAGATGAGCCAACAAGAGTCCCGCCCCACCACGAACGGGGGCCGCACCCGCCAGCTGTTCGGTACCGACGGCGTGCGCGGCGTCGCCAACGTCGAGCCCATGACCTCGGAGACCGCGCTCCGCCTCGGCCGCGCGGTCGCGCACGTGTTCCGACGGACCGCGCGCCCTGGGCACCGCTCGCGCATCGTGATCGGCAAGGACACGCGCGTCTCCGGTTATATGCTCGAGACCGCGATGGCGTCCGGCATCTGCTCGATGGGGGTCGACGTCTTGTTGGTAGGCCCGATGCCGACTCCCGGCATCGCGTTCCTGACCCGCAGCCTGCGCGCCGACGCCGGCGCCGTCATCTCGGCCTCGCACAATCCGTTTCAAGACAACGGCATCAAGTTCTTCTCGAGCGAGGGCTACAAGTTGCCCGACGACGTCGAGCTGGAGATCGAGAAGCTCGTCCTCGACACCGACATCGATCATCTACGACCGACCGCCGAGCACATCGGCAAGGCCTACCGCATCGACGACGCGCTCGGACGCTACAACGTGTTCGTGAAGAACACGTTCCCGCGCGAGCTCACGCTCGACGGACTCCGCGTCGTGGTCGACGGCGCCAACGGCGCCGCCTACCGCGTCGCGCCCGAGGTCATCGCCGAGCTCGGCGCCACCGTCAGCACGATCGGCTGCGATCCCGACGGCGAGAACATCAACCACGAGTGCGGCGCGACCGCGCCCGGTGCGTTGCAGCGTGCCGTGATCGAGCAGCGCGCCCACGTCGGCGTCGCGCTCGACGGTGACGCGGACCGTTGCCTTCTGGTCGACGAATGCGGCCAGCTCGTCGACGGCGACGCGCTCCTCGCGATCGCGGCGCGCGAGCTCGCCGAGCAGGGCAAGCTCGTGGACAATACCCTCGTCACGACCCACATGAGCAACTTCGGTCTCGAGGTCGCCATGCGTGACCTCGGCATCAAGGTACTGAAGACCGACGTCGGCGACCGCTACGTGCTCGAGGAGATGCAGCGCGGCGGCTACAACCTCGGCGGCGAGCAGTCGGGCCACGTGCTCTATCTCGATCACACGACGACCGGCGATGGCCTCATCACTGCCCTCGCCATTCTCGCGGTCATGCGGTCGCGCAACCAGCCGCTCTCCGCGCTCGCGCGCGTCATGCAGAAATTCCCGCAGGTGCTCATCAACATCCCCGTGCGCGAGAAGCGCGACCTCGACCAGATCGAGTCCGTGCGCTCCGCCGTGCAGCGGGTCGAGACCGCGCTCGCCGGACGGGGTCGGGTTTACATCCGCTATTCCGGCACCGAGGCGCTCGCCCGTGTCATGGTCGAAGGCCAGGACTTGGCCCAGGTCGAGAGCTACGCCAGCGAGATTGCCGACGCGGTCCGGGCCGCGCTCGGCACCGGGTCGGCATCGGCCAAGAAATCGGCCACCGCAGCCCCCGAGCCCGTCGCCGCCCGCGCCTAGTCCACACCCGCCATCGACGGCCCAACGGGGAGCGTTACGACCCGAAATGGGCTAGGAATCGCCGGATGGCGAAGCTCGGCGTCAACATTGACCACGTGGCGACCCTCCGTCAGGCGCGAGGGGTCACGTACCCCGATCCGCTCGCGGCGGCGCTGGCCGCCGAAGCCGGCGGAGCCGACGGCATCACCGTCCACCTCCGTGAGGACCGCCGTCACATGCAGGACGCGGACGTCGTGGTGCTGCGGAAAGAGATCCGCGTACCCTTGAATCTGGAGATGGCGGCGACGGCCGAGATGGTCGACATCGCGCTCGCGATCAAGCCCGACGAGGTCTGCCTCGTCCCGGAACGGCGCGCCGAGGTCACCACCGAAGGGGGCCTCGATGCCGTCGGACAGCAGCGCACGCTGCGCGCCGTCGTCGCTCGGCTGACCGACGGCGGTATCCGCGTGAGCCTCTTCATCGATCCCGAGCCCGCTCAGATCGAGACAGCGGCCACCCTGCGAGCCGGCGTCGTCGAGCTGCACACCGGCCGCTACTGTGAAGACCTGCCTCCCGCCGCGATCGCCGCCGAGCTCGCCAAGCATCGGACGGCCGCCGCCCAAGCGCAGCGGCTCGGGCTCGTCGTCAACGCGGGGCACGGTCTCCGCACCGACAACGTGCGGCCGATCGCCGAGATCCCCGGCATCGAGGTATTGAACATCGGCCACAGCATCGTTGCCCGCGCGGTCTTCATCGGCATGGAAGCCGCGGTGCGCGAGATGCGCGCCCTGGTCGTCGCGTCGTGATCGTCACCACCGCGGCGGAGATGCGTCGCATGGACGCACTCACGATCGAGCGCTTCGGCGTTCCCGGTGCGACGCTGATGGAGCGGGCAGGGACGGGCGCCGCCGAGCTCGTGCTCGAACGTTTTCCGCACGTGCGCAAGCACGGCGTCGTCGTGGTAGCGGGGAAGGGCAACAACGGTGGCGACGGATTCGTCGTAGCGCGCGTCCTCAAGAAGAAGCGCGTCCGCGTCGAGGTGATTCTGGCGATGCCGGCGAGCGAGATCCGCGGCGACGCCCGCACCAAGCTGCTCGCCTGGCAACGAGCCGGCGGCAAGGTCCAGACCGTGACCGCTGAAAAGCTCGAGCCACTCGCACGCGCGCTCGCGCGGTCGGGATGCGTCATCGATGCGCTCTTCGGCACCGGCCTAAACGCCGACGTCACCGGCCTGCCGGCCGAGCTGATCGCCATGATCAATGCGGCGGGGTTACCGACAGTCGCGCTCGACCTGCCGTCCGGACTCGATGCCGACCGCGGCGTCGCGCTCGGGATCGCGATCGAAGCCGAGCTGACCATCGCGTTCGCCGCGCCGAAGATCGGCACCGTGATGCAGCCGGGCGCGCGCTACGCTGGCGAGGTCGCGGTCGTCGACATCGGCATTCCCGACGCTGCCGTCACCGAAGTCGGCGTCGCAACCGAAGCCGTCGGCTTACGCGACGGCGCGCGCCTCCTTCGCCCGCGTGATCCCGAGGCCCACAAGGGCACGCACGGACACCTCGCCGTCATCGCCGGGTCGCTCGGAAAGACCGGGGCCGCGATTCTCGCCGCGCGCGCCGCCACACGGGCAGGGTCGGGGCTCGTGACCGTCGGGTGTCCGAGCGTCGTCCTGCCGATCGTCGCCAACGGCATCCTCGAAGCGATGACGTGGCCGCTCCCCGACGACGGCGCGGGCGGGCTCGCGTACGGCGATGCGAAGGCGTTCCACGCGCTGCTCGAGGACAAGCGCGCGGCCGTCGTCGGCCCGGGGATCGGCACCGGCCCCGAGCGCGAGGCTCTGATCCGCTGGCTCGTGACAGCCCGTCCACTGCCGCTCGTCCTCGACGCCGACGCGCTCAATTGCCTCGGCGCGATCGGGTCGGATCACGAGCGTCCCGCCGACCCACCGCCGCTCATCCTGACGCCGCATCCCGGCGAAATGGCGCGTCTCACCGGCGAGAGCACGGCGACCATCCAGAGCGACCGCCTGGCGGCCGCACGCGCGGCCGCCGCGCGCTACGCGGCCGTCGTCGTCC
Organism: Binatia bacterium; assembly: GCA_039917665.1. Lineage (GTDB taxonomy): Bacteria > Desulfobacterota > Binatia > UTPRO1 > UTPRO1 > UTPRO1. Next base: position 8,456 of record JBDSJB010000343.1, on the reverse strand, counting down.
TGAAGGGTGCCCGCACGGTCGTCGCCGCGCCGAACGGGCGCGCCTGGATCAACCTCTCGGGCAACGCCGGGCTCGCCGCCGGAGGCACCGGCGACGTGCTCGCGGGCATCATCGGGAGCTTGCTCGGCCAAGGGTACGCCCCCGAAGACGCGGCGACGCTCGGGGTCTTCCTGCACGGCCACGCTGCCGATCGCATCGCGGCTCGGCGCGGGATGATCGGGCTCATCGCCTCGGATCTGATCGACGAGCTGCCGCCCACCATGCTCGAGCTTCTCGATCTGGCGGCCGACGCGTGAGCACGACGGCGCCGGTGGTCCTGACGGCGGCGACGGTCGAGGACACGGAAGCGATCGGGCGGCGGGTCGGGACCCTCGCTCAGCCGGGGGACGTCATCGCCCTCACGGGCGATCTCGGAGCGGGGAAGACCGCCTTCGTCCGCGGCCTGGCCGACGGCCTCGGCGTGCCGACCCACATGGTCGCGAGCCCGACCTTCACCATGGTCGCCGAGTACGACGGGCGTCTGCCGGTCTACCACATCGACCTCTACCGGCTGGATCCGGGGGCGGCCGACATCCCGGCGCTCCGGGAGTACCTCTACGGGCCCGGGGTCACGGCCATCGAGTGGTGCGATCGGCTCCCTGCCGACGCGCTGGAGACTTGCCTCGCGGTTCGGATAGAGTACGCGGAGCCGGGGCGCCGGTTGACCTTCGAGGGGCTCGGATCACGAGCCAGGATCCTCGTCGCCGCGCTCACTCCCGGGACCTGAACCGTGAGCCTGATCGTCCAGAAATACGGCGGCACCTCTGTCGCTGATATCGAACGAATTCGCAATGTTGCGCGCCGAGTTCAGGCGGGTCGACAGCGCGGAGACGACCTCGTGGTCGTCGTGTCCGCCATGGCGGGTGAGACCAACCGCCTCCTTGGCCTGGCGCGCGACGTGAGCCCCGAGCCCGACCGCCGCGAGTCGGACGTGCTGGTCTCGACCGGAGAGCAGGTCACGACCGCGCTCCTGGCGATGGCCTTGACGCACGCCGGCTGCCCCGCGGTGTCGCTCCAGGGCCATCAGATCCGAATCGTCACCGATCGGTCGTACAGCAAGGCCCGCATCCGCAGCATCGACGACGCCCGCATCCGGGCCGAGCTCGCCGCCGGCCGCGTGGTCGTGGTCGCCGGCTTTCAAGGCGTCGACGAAGACGACAACATCACGACGCTCGGCCGCGGCGGTTCCGACACGAGCGGCGTCGCGCTCGCGGCCGCGCTCAAAGCCGACAGTTGCGAGATCTACACCGACGTCGACGGCGTCTACACGAGCGACCCGCGCATCTGTCCGCAAGCGCGCAAGCTCGACCGCATCTCGTACGACGAGATGCTCGAGCTCGCGAGCCTCGGCGCGAAAGTTCTGCAGATCCGATCCGTCGAGTTTGCGAAGCGGTACCAGGTCCCCGTTCACGTCCGATCCACCTTCACCGAGACGGAAGGCACCTGGGTCGTCGAAGAGGAGGCGAGCATGGAAGACGTCCTGGTGTCCGGAGTCACCTCCGACAGCAACGAGGCCAAGATCACGTTGCTCGGGGTTCCCGACCAGCCCGGGCTCGCGGCCCGCGTCTTCGGCCCCATCGCCGACGCCAACATCGTCGTCGACATGATCATCCAGAACGCCGGCAGCGACGAGCGCACCACCGATCTCACGTTCACGGTTCCGAAGGCGGACTTCCCGCAAGCCATGAAGCTGGTCGAGCAACTGAAGCGCGAGATCGGCGCGAAGGGCCTCCGCACCGACGAGAACATCGCCAAGGTCTCGGTCGTCGGGCTCGGCATGCGCAGCCACGCTGGCGTCGCCGCGAAGATGTTCCGCACGCTCGCCGACATGAACATCAACATTCAGATGATCGCGACCTCCGAGATCAAGACGTCGATCGTCGTCGACGCCAAGTTCGTCGAACTCGCCGTGCGCGTGCTGCACGATGCCTTCATCGGCGGGGACGAGCCCGCATGAGCGCCATCCAGCTCTACGACACGACGCTGCGCGACGGCTGCCAAGCGGAGGACATCACCTTCACGCTGGAGGACAAGCTCCGCATCGCCCAGCGCCTCGACGAGTTCGGCATCCACTACATCGAAGGCGGCTGGCCCGGATCGAATCCGCGCGACGCGAGCTTCTTCGAGGCCGTCCGCGGGCTGCGCCTGCAACGCGCGAAGATCGCCGCGTTCGGCTCGACGCGCCGTCACGGCGTCACCTGCGACGCCGATCAGAACATCCGCATGCTGCTCACCGCCGAAACACCGGTGGTGACGATCGTCGGCCGCACCTGGGACGTGCCCGTCGAGTACGATCTCCGCGTGCCACTCGAAGCCAACCTCGAGATCATCGCCGACACGGTTGCCTACCTGCGCGCCCGCGTCGACGAGGTGATCTTCGACGCCGAGCACTTCTTCGACGGCTATCGCTCCAATCCCGAGTACGCGCTCACGTGCCTCAAGACTGCGGCTGAGGCCGGTGCCACACTGCTCTGTCTCTGCGACACGCGCGGCGGCAGTGTTCCCGGCTTCGTCGCCGAGGCGACCCGCGCCGTCCGTGCCACGCTCGGCACGCCGCTCGGCGTCCACTGCCACAACGACGGCGAGCTCGCGGTCGCGAACAGCCTTGCCGGCGTGGAAGCGGGAGCCGTGCAAGTGCAGGGCGTCATCAACGGCTTCGGCGAGCGCTGCGGCAACGCCAACCTCTGCTCGGTCGTCGCCAACCTGCAACTGAAGCTCGGCTACGAGTGCGTCCCGACCGAGTCGCTCGCGACCCTGCAGACGCTCTCGCACTTCGTCGACGAGCTCGCCAATCGCGAGCCCGACAAGCGCCAGGCGTTTGTCGGCCTCTCCGCATTTGCCCACAAGGGCGGGCTGCACGTCGCCGCCGTCCAGCGTCGGCGCGACATCTACGAGCACATCGATCCCGCGCTCGTCGGCAACCACCAGCGCGTGCTGCTCTCCGACCTCTCCGGCCGCAGCAACATCGTCTACAAGGCGAAAGAGTTCGGCGTCGATCTCGACAGCAACGATCCCGCGATTCAGCAGCTACTGACCGACCTCAAGGACCTCGAGAGCCGCGGCTATCTCTTCGAAGGCGCCGAGGCGAGCTTCGAGCTGCTGATGCAGCGCGCGCTGCACGGCTACGAGCGCCGCTTCCGCCTGATCGGCTTCCGCGTAATCGACGAGAAGCGCATCGAGAACGAGCCGCCGCTCTCCGAAGCGACCATCATGCTCGCCGGTCCCGACGGGAAGATCGAGCACACGGCGGCGACCGGCAATGGTCCGGTCCAGGCGCTCGACGGCGCGCTCCGGAAAGCGCTCAGCAAGTTCTTTCCCGAGATCGAGGACGTCAACCTGCTCGACTTCAAGGTCCGCGTGCTCGGCTCCGACGGCGGCGTCGGCGCGATCGTCCGCGTGCTCATCGAGTCGGGTGACCAGCATGACCGCTGGGGCACCGTCGGCGTTTCCCACAACCTGATCGAAGCCAGCTGGCAGGCCCTCGTCGATTCGCTCGACTACAAGCTCTACAAAGACGGCAAGCGGGCGCCCACACAAGAACGGGCAGAGCACCAGCCCGCCCGTCGCGCCGGCGGCGAGGGCTAATGCCGAGCACCACCTGGGACCGCATCAAAGAGGACGTCAACATCGTCTTCGACCGCGACCCTGCGGCCCGTTCGACGATCGAGATCCTCCTGACGTACCCCGGGGTGCACGCGCTGTTCTTCTACCGCATCGCGCATTGGCTCTGGCGCCGCGACGTGAAGCTGGTCGCGCGCGTTCTCGGGAACGTCGGCCGCTTCTTCACCGGCATCGACATCCACCCCGGTGCCAACATCGGCCGGCGCCTCTTCATCGATCACGGCATGGGCGTCGTGATCGGTGAGACCACCGACATCGCCGACGACGTCACGCTGTACCAAGGCGTCACCCTCGGCGGCACGAGCCTCAACAAAGGCAAGCGCCACCCGACCATCGAGGATCACGTCGTCATCACGACCGGCGCCACCGTGCTGGGGCCGGTGACGATCGGCTCGCGCAGCCGGATCGGCGCGGGCTCGGTCGTGATCCATCCCGTGCCCCCCGACGCCACGGTCGTTGGCATCCCGGGACGCGTCGTGCGCCGCGACGGCCTCACCCGCGCACCCGGCCTCGAGCTCGTCGACCTCGATCACGGCGATCTGCCCGATCCGGTCGCACGCGCGATCTCGGTGCTGCTCGACCACGTCGAGAAGCTCGAGCACAAGCTCGACGATCTCGCGGCCCGCCAAGGCGCAACCGACGACCGGCGCGCCGAAGAGGACGAGGATCTCCAACGCGTGAAGGCGTTCCTGAGCGAAGGATGACGACCGTCTACGCCGACTACGCCGCGGCAGCCCCGGTTCGACCCGAGGCTCGCGCCGCTCTGCTGGAAGCGCTCGATGCCGGGCTCGGCAATCCGTCGAGCATCCACGGCGCCGGCGCCCGCGCGCGCGCGCGCCTCGAAGCGGCGCGAGAGCAGGTCGCGGCCGCCCTCGGCGCGCATCCGCTCGAAGTCATCTTCACGAGCGGCGCGACCGAGTCGAACAACCTGGCGCTGGTCGGCGTCACCGACGCGGCGAATAGGTCATGCTCCGTCGCCGTCCCGGCGACCGAGCACGCCTCGGTGCTGGCCCCGGCGCGCGCGCTCACGGCGCGGGGTCACCGCGTTACGATCCTGTCGGTCGACGGGAGCGGTCGCACGGCGCCGCAGGCCGTCGCCGACGCCGCGCCCGATCTCGTGTCGGTCGCGCTCGTGAACGCCGAGACCGGCGTCGTGCAGGACGTCGCCGCGCTCACCGCGCCGGTACGCGAGCGCGGCGGCATCGTCCACGTCGACGCCGCGCAAGCCGTCGGGGTGTGGCCGGTGGATTGCGCAACGTCGCCCATCGATCTCCTGACGGTTTCGAGCACGAAGCTCGGCGGCCCCGCGGGCGCCGGAGCGCTGGTCGTGCGACGCGGGACCACGCTCGTTCCGCTACAGCGTGGCGGCCCGCAAGAGCAGGCGTTCCGAGCCGGCACCGAGAACGTGCCGGCCATCGCCGGCTTCGCCACGGCACTCGCCATCGCGGTCGGCGAGCAGGCCACGGAGCACACCCGGCTGCGCACACTCCAGGAGCAGCTCCGCGCCGGTCTCGCCGCCGCGTGGCCAGGCCTGCGTTACACGCTCGCATCGACCGTCGCCGCCGCTCCGCACGTCACGCACTGCACGCTACCCGACGTCGCCGGCGAGGACGTCGTCGCCGCGCTCGATCTGACGGGTGTCGCGATCGCGACGGGCTCCGCGTGCGCCGCTGGCGCCGCGCAACCGTCCCACGTGCTCCTCGCGCTGGGCCGCAGCCACGACGAAGCGCTCGGCGCCCTCCGCATCAGCCTCGGCTGGGCCAGCACGGCCGCCGACGTCGACGCCGTCGTGCAGGCGCTCGCCCACGTCCGGACACGCATCCGCGTCCGGGGAGAGCGCGCGGCATGACGCGCGAGCGCATCGTCGTCGCCATGAGCGGCGGAGTCGACAGCTCCGTCGCCGCGGCGCTGCTCCTGGAGCAGGGCTTCGACGTCGTCGGCGTGTCGATGCAGCTCTCGTCGACGCCCGCCGCGACCGTCCGGCAAGGGCAGGGCTGCTGCTCGCTCGAGGACTTCCGCGACGCCCGCCGCGTCGCCGATCACCTGCAGATTCCGTACTACGTCTGGAACCTACAGGACGCGTTTCGCACCCGCGTCACCGACGTCTTCACCGCGGAGTATCTCCGCGGCCGGACGCCGAACCCGTGCGTGCTCTGCAATCGTGACCTCAAGTTCGACGAGCTCTGGCGCCGTGCCGGCGCACTCGACGCCGAGCTGGTCGCGACCGGACACTATGCCCGCGTCGTGGAACAGGAGGGCCGTTGGCGTCTCCTCCGCGCCCGCGACGACGCCAAGGACCAGTCCTACTTCCTCTTCAGCCTGACCCAGACCGAGCTGGCGCGGACGCGCTTTCCGCTCGGCGATCTCACCAAGACCGAGGTCCGCGACTACGCGCGGAAGCTCGGCTTGCCCGTCGCCGAGAAGCCCGAGAGCCAGGAGATCTGCTTCGTGCCCGACCGTGACTACGCGGGCTACGTCGAGCGACACGCCGCCGCCGCCGAGCTCTCGCCCGGTGCGGTCGTCGACGAGCAGGGCACCACGCTCGCCACGCACGCGGGTGTGCATCGCTTCACCGTCGGGCAGCGACGCGGGCTCGGCATCGGCGACGGCGTCGCCCGCTGGGTGACGCGCATCGACGGCACCACCGGCACCGTTCACGTCGGCGACCAGCGCGCGCTCGCGTGCCGCGGTCTCGTTGCCGAGCAAGTCCGTTGGGCCGCCGGAACACCGGCGCTCGACGGCGACGGACCCGTACGCGTCCGGATTCGACATCGACACGTCCCGGTGGCCGCACGGCTCACGCACACCGGGAACGATCGTGTCGAGGCATGGTTCGAGGAGCCTGCCAGCGCGGTCACGCCTGGACAGGCTGCCGTGTTCTATCGCGGGGACGAGGTGTTGGGCGGCGGTTGGATCGCAGAGGCCCTCTGAGGACGACATGCGACACGTGATCGAAGAACGACTCGGCTACGACTTTCGCGACCACGAGCTGCTGGAGACGGCGCTCACCCACCGCTCGCTCTCGACGACGCGCGACTCGCGCAACAACGAGAAGCTCGAGTTCCTGGGCGACGCCGTGCTGGAGCTCGCCGTCAGCGATCTCCTGATGAAGCACTCGCCGCAGCACCACGAGGGCGAGCTCTCGAAGCTCCGCGCGTCCCTGGTGAACGCGCGCGTGCTCGCCGAGAAAGCGACCGCCCTCGGGCTCGGCGACTCGATCAAGCTCGGCAAGGGCGAGGAGAAATCCGGCGGCCGGCTCAAAGAGTCGATCCTGGCCGCGGCCTTTGAAGCACTGATCGGCGCCGTCTTCCTCGACCGCGGCTTCATCACCGCGCGCCGCGTCCTGGCGCGCCAGTTCGCGATCGACATCCGCTCGCGGAGCCCGAGCGCCGTCGAGGACTGCAAGACGCGGCTGCAGGAAATCACGCAGCGGCTCTTCAAGACGACGCCGACCTACACACTGGTCATGGAGACGGGTCCGGACCACGCGAAGAATTTCGTCAGTCAGATCTCGGTCGGACCACGCACATTCGGGCGCGGGGAAGGCCGCAGCAAGAAGAGCGCCGAGCAGGCGGCAGCCATGGAGGCGTTGGAAGCGCTGCGGGTGGAGGCCCAGGCGGTGGTGCCCCGGCGGGCGAACGCGAATACGAATCCCACCAGCGAAACGGGAGGACGGGCGACCGACGACAAGGCCGGTACGTCACGGGCAGCGTCGTCCTCCGGAACGAGAGGTCAGCGATGATTCCTGTTCCCGCGATGCGAGTGCGACAGTTTGGCGTCGATTTCTACCAAGCCGTCCTCACCGGCTCCGACGTGCAGAAGCTCGTGCGTTTCGAAGTGCTCTCCTACGACGCGGGCGTCGTCGACACGGCCGCCACGAAGAACGGCAAGGGCAAGAAGCGCAAAGCCACCATAAACTGGGAGCTGCTCGAGAAACGCATCGCGCGGAGCGCCGAGGCCTATCAACGTCCGGTGATTCGGAAGAAGATCGTCGAGCTCATGGAGTACTACAACCAGTGCGCCGAGGCGGCGAACCTGCCCGCGATCCCGGGCGCCGTGCTGCTCGTCTCGGAGCGGCGCCTGGAATTCAACGCACTCGGCGGCAACCGCACGCTCGGCATCCTGCACGTCCCGACCGAACAGGGAGTGCTGCGTGCCCTCGACGGCCAGCATCGCCTCTTGGCCCTGCACCAGCTCGCCGAGACGCGGCCCGTCGCCGACGTCCAGGTGCCCGCCGTGATCTTCGACCGGCTCGCGCCCGATCAGGCCGTCGAGATGTTCGTCACGGTCAACGCCAAGCACACCAAGCTGAACCCGTCGCATCTGATCAGCCTCGCCGGCCGCCGGCTCTATCCCGACAAAGTGCTTGCGACCGGACACGACATCATCCGCGCGCTCTCCGAGGACGCGAGCTCGCCGCTGCACGGCGATATCAAGCTGTTCGGTGTCGGCAAGGGGCGTGTCGCGCAGGCCCCGCTCGCCGAGGAGCTGCGGAACATCTTCACCTCGGTGCAGGCGCTGGGCGGTCGTGACGCCGACCGCTTCCTCGATCACGCGAAGCGCTTCTTCCTGAACTACTTCAAACAAATTTCGCACGTCTTCGAGAAAGCGTGGCATGGCCGCAAATACAGCATCAAAACCGGCATGGCGCTGCGCGCCTTCCTCCGCGTCGTGCCCGACGTGATTGCCACCATCAAGACGAACCGCCGCGATCCCGCCGACGCCAACGCGATCCGCGAGGTGCTGGCACCGTGGGCCGAGCACATCGGCGACGCCCGCTTCGAAACCGAAGGGGA
>JBDSJB010000342.1:0-4215 GCA_039917665.1 Binatia bacterium | reverse complement strand
AGCCGCAAGCTCGCGTGTGCGCAGGTCACCGAGGCAGCGGCAGGTTGTACGCGCTGGGTGGCGGAGACCCGGCGACCGTAGGAGCCATCCCCGACCCGCCCGCCGGCTGCCACCAATCGCCCTGCCGCGAGAATCGAACTGAGACAGTACCGGGTTACGACGCGTGCGAAGCGTCGGGCGTGCGGACGCGCGCCGCGACCGCGGCGATCGGCAGCACGAGCGTGAACTCGCTGCCGCTCCGACCATCGCTCGCGAGATCGATCCGCCCGCCGTGCATCTCGGCGAAGTTGCGCGCGAGATTGAGGCCGAGCCCCGTGCCGCTCTCGCGCCGCGTCGCCGGCGTATCGAGCCGGGCGAAGCGCTCGAACAATTGTGCCGCCTCGTCCGCCGTGATGCCGGGACCCGTATCGCGCACGCACACCCGCGCGACCGCGCCGAGCTCGGGGTCGGCGGCGCTGTCGGTCGCGATCTCGACCCCGCCGTGCTCCGTGTACTTGAGGGCGTTGCCGAGCAGGTTCGTCACGATCTGCCGGACGCGCGTCGGGTCGGCGTCGACGACGAGCGCCTCGTCGGCCGCGACGGCGAGCGTGATCGGCTTCGACCCGATCAGCGGCCGACTCTCCTCCGCGATGTCGCGTACGAGGGCGGCGAGATCGAACGACCCCCGCTCGAGCTCGACTTTCCCCGCTTCGACCCTCTCGAGATCGAGAATCTGGTTGATGAGCGTGAGGAGGTGCTTGGCATTCCGGCGGACGGTCTGGAGCGCGTCGAGATCCTCGTCGCTGGCTTTCGTCTGCAAGCTCCGCAGCAAGAGGTGCGTGAAGCCGATGATGGAGTTCATCGGCGTCCGCAGCTCGTGCGACATGCTCGCGAGGAACTCGCTCTTGGCGTGGCTGGCGGCTTCGGCAGCGTTCTTCGCGATCTCGAGCTCGCGCGCGGCGTCGGTCCGCTGGGTGATGTCGTGGACGAAGGCGTTGAAGCTGTAGACGTCGCCGATCCGGACCGGCGTGATCGTGATCTCGACGGGAAACTCGTGGCCGTCCGCGTGGGCGGCGGTGAGCTCGATGCGCCGGCCGAGCACCTGGCTTTCGCCGGTCGCGAGGAAGCGCCGGAGACCGTCGCGATGGGCGTAGCGCAGCCCCGACGGCACGATCGTCTCCGCGACATCGCGCCCGACGGCTTTCGCCCGCGACCAACCGAACGTCAGCTCGGCCTGGCGATTCCATTCCGTGATGCGGCCGGCTTCGTCGATGGCGATGAACGCGTCGTAAACCGTCTCGAGGACGAGTCGCGTCCGCGCTTCGCTCGTTCGGAGATGCTCGTTCGCTGTCTCGAGCTCGCCTGTCCGCTGCACCACCACGCCTTCGACGACGGCCGTGCGGCCGGTGACGACGAGCAGGAGCGCGCCGAGCGTCGCCGTGAAGAGCAAGCCCGTCGCGAGCACGGTCCAGGCCTCCCACGACCGATGCGCCGCGCGATAGGCCGGCGTCGGCCAGAACTCGAGGCTCCACTGGCGCCCCGCGATGTCGAGGGTGAGCACGCGATCCGGAGCGGTCGCGGCGGCGACGCGGCCGTTGGTCGGGCGGTCGTCGTAGAGCGTGCTCTCGTCGGCCGCGCCGTGGTGGTCGCTGAGCCGCACCCACACGTCGCCCGCGGCCCCCGATCCGAGCGCGGTCAGCAGCATGTCCTCGATGCGGAACGATCCACTCGCGAACCCGACCAGACCGCGCCGGCGCTCGTCCGGCGAGTAGCGCGCGGTATCGTCGCTCGCGTCGGCAGGTTGCGCGTCGCCATGGCGCGCAACGCCGTGTCTATAAATCGGGGCTACCAGTAGCACACCGACCAGGCTCTTTTCCTCCAGGACCTGCACCAGGCGGATCGGGGCCGTCGCGGCCACGGCGCCGGTGTCGCGCGCACGCTCGAAGGCCACGCGTCGAATCGGGTCCGAGACGGCATCGAATCCGACGACCGGCTGGTTCCCTTTCGTCTGCGGCTCGATGAACTCGACGGCGAAATATTCGGAGCGCGTCCCGGCCGGCACCAGGCCAGTCGCCGGATCGAGCTGCTGCATCCCATGCGGCGCGAAGCCGTCACGACGGAGCTGAGCCTCGAACGTCGGCCGCGCGGGATCGTCGAGCCGCCGGATCCACGACAAAGCCTGGATGCTGACGTCGAGCGCCAGGAGCCGCGTGGCGAACACGCGGAACTCGCTGCGCGTCACCTCGTCCGAGCTTTCGAACAATCCCTGGATCGAGTGCAGCATCTCGCGCGCCGCCTCGACCTTCTTCTGCACCTCGTGCGCGACCAGCTCCGTGCGGCGGTTGAAATCCGCTTGGAGGCGCGAGTGCTCCCACCGGCTCGCGTAGACGAACAACGTGATCGCTGTCGCGAAGGTCAGCATCAGCGGCACGATGACCGCGAGCGGCCGGCGCCGCGGTTGGTCGGCCCGGGTGCCCCAGACCGTGAGGAGCGGGGCCACCACCATCACGCCGACGGTGTCGCCGACCCACCACGTCCACCAGCTGAAGGGCGCCGTCGACGCATCGAGGATGCCGCCGAGATGGAGCGTGGCGATGGCCCAGGTCGCACCGATCAAGCAGGCGACCGGGCCGCCCAATCCGAGAAACGCGACGATGTCGAGCTCGCGGATGAGCAGCGTCGGAAAGCCGACGACCCGGCGGACGAGCCACGCACCGACGAGCGCTTCGAGCGTCGCGCCGACGCCGATGCTCGCCGCGAGGCACGCCGAGCGCGCGAAGGCCGCGACGCTCGTCCCTTCCCCGAGCGTCCCGACGTTGATCGCGAGCGAGCCGAGCAGAATCCCCGGCCAGATCCGCCCCCCCCAGTGCAGGACGGCGGCGAGCGCGATCCCCGCCGAGGGCCAGATGGCGGTGGCGTAGCCCGGCGGGATGGCGAGCAACAGCCCGAGCCTGCCGGCGCAATAGTACGCGACGGCCACCGCCAAAACGGCGAGGCCGTGGCGTGCGATCACGTCCCTTCCTGACGTCCGCCCCACGTATCGGGGCTATCGTGCAAAGCACATGCCCGCGGGAGCCGGCTGATTCTGCTGATGGCCCCGAGGACCAGGTCGAGACCATCCGCGGGCGAGTCGCTCAGCTGACCCCCGGTGGTCAGAACACTGACACGACCGTCATCCGAGGCGACGCGCGCCCCGGCCCGTCGCCGTCACTGCTCGTGGAGCAACGGCGACGTCCGGGCACGCATCGGCTACGCGACGCTCGCCGCGGACAGAACGGCGCCGGACGCCGCCGCCCTGCCCGCGGTCCCGCACGCCGACACGGCACCGGCGGAGCGACGACGCGACTCCTTCACCAACAGACCGCGACGCGTGACGCGCGAGCCGTTGTCGCCGCGGCGACGCCATTCGAACATGGCGCGTCGGAGCGGCTCCCACGCGATGTCGAGTGCCTCGCACACGTTGACGAACGAGCACGGCCACTCGCGATCGTCGGAACGGATCCAGCGCTCGGCCTCACGCAGCTCTATCGACGCGTGGCGGGGAGCCGTCGCGAGTCGACGATAGCGAATGATCGCGTCCGACAGGACCGCGAACAGGAGTCGGCGCTCGGGCTGAGCAACGTGCCGGAGGTCGGCGCCGACGTCATCCGTCGGGTCGACTTCGGGCAACACCATTCCGTGCGATGCTTCCCAGGCTTTGCCACCTGAACGGTCGTGTGCGCTCGCGATCATGGGTGATCCTCCGTTGCGTGAGGACACTGCATGCGCCGTGCCTGATCGAGACGGCCGGCCAACCGAGCGTCTTTGGGGGTTCGCACCGGCGACCGGTGTGTCGATTCGACACGCCGGTTCGGAATGACCCGCGGCGAAGGGTTCGCCGGGAGTTGCTTGACCCCGTCGGCGCTTCTGACCTATCGCGGCAATGATCCATGAAGCTCGCCCGCAAGATCACCGTCGCCATCGCCGCTGCGATCCTCGTGATCATGGCGGCCCACGCCTCCGTGCTGCTGAACCGCCAGATCGTCCTCTTCGACGCCGATCTGGCGCGCAGCCTCCGCCTGAAGCAGGCGCTCCAGGCGAGCATCGAGAAGGTGTGGAAGGCGTACGGCGACGGCCCCGCGCAAGAGCTGGTCGAGCACACCATTACCGATGCCGTCGACGGCGTGCGGGTGCGCTGGATGTGGCTCGATGTCAAGGAAGGCGATCCGCGCTACCTCGACCTCGCCTCCGAGCACC
>JBDSJB010000341.1:0-18078 GCA_039917665.1 Binatia bacterium | reverse complement strand
AGCGCCGTGGCGGCATCGGCGACGGCATCGGCGGTGCCGCGCAGCGTGGCAGGATCCGTGAGCGCGGCGAGCTGGCCGGCGAAGCAGACGTGCCAGGCGCTCAGTCGCTCCGAGCCGGGAGTGAAGCGCGCGAGCTCGGCCACGGCTGCCGCGGCGGGACCGACGTCGCCGGCCGTCAGCAGCGCCTCGCACCAGTCGAGCGCCAGGTCGGCACGTGATGGATCAGCAGAGTCCAATCTATTGATCGCCCGGCCGAGCAGGCTGCCGGCGAGCGGCAGATCGTCGCGCTCGAGGGCGCGCCGGCCGGCGGCGGCGAGATGGCGCGCCGCGCGTTCGCCGATCGCACGGCCGTGCGCATCGATCGGCCCGAGCTCGCGCAGATGCTGATGCGCCTGCTCGAGATGCCAGCCCATCGTCTCGTCGTGCTCGATGGTCGTCGCGCCGACGCGGCTCGCGAGCCAGTCGGCGAAACGCTCGTGCAGCTCGGCGCGCGTCCCCTTCAGGATGCGGCGGTACGCAGCGTCGCGGATGAGCCCGTGGTGAAACGTCAGCGCCGGCTCGCCGAGGAACCACCCGGTATCGGTCTCGATCAGCTCGCTCCGGCGGAGCGACTCGAGGCGCGCGTCGAGATCGGTGACCTCCCGCGGCAGCAGGTGGGCGATCGCCGCCCGCGAGAACTGACGCCCGACGACCGCGGCGCGCTCCAGCACCATGCGCTCCTCCGGGCGCAGGCGCTCGATGCGAGCGGCGAGCAGGGCATGAATGGTGGGCGGCATCGCGAGGGTCGAGAGATCGACCGCCGTCGTCCAGCGATCGCCTTCGCGCTTGAGCGCCCCGTCCTGCACCAGCATGCGCACCAGCTCGCCGACGAAAAGCGGATTGCCCTCGCTGATCGCGAGCACGCGCCCGGCAACCGCGGCCGGCAGCGCGTCGGCGCCAATCGCGTTGGCGGCGAGGCGGGTCGCGGCGCCGGCGTCGAGGCCGGCGAGCGTCACGACGTCGGTGACGATCCCCCCCGGAACCGTGAGCGACGAGCGCGCGGCGCGGAGCTCGGGGCGGGCCGCCACCAGCACGAGCAGCGGCACATCGCTGACCCACTGCACCAGGTGCTCGACGAGATCGAGGAGGAGGGGTTCGGCCCATTGCAGATCGTCGATCACGAGCACGACCGCCTGCGCGCCGGCGAGCGCGCCGAGAAAACGCCGCACGACGAAGAAGGTCTCTTCCGGCGCCGCCGGTGTACCGGCAAGCAACGCCGCGACTCCGGTCGCGATGCGAGCACGGTCGGGCGCGCCCGGGCCCATGCGATCCTCGATCGCGGCGCGCACGGTGTCGCCGCCCGCGGCGTCGTCGAGTGCGAGCAGCGCGCGGAGGGCGTCGGCGAGCGGGGCGAAGGTGGCTCCCCCGGTCGCGTCGCAATGCGCACTCACGATGGTCGAGCCCGCGCCGACGCGGTGCACCAGCTCGCCGACCAAGCGCGATTTCCCGAGGCCCGGCGACCCGAGGATCACGGCAAGGCGAGCTGCTCGGGCCCGCACCGCAGCGTCGTAGACGGCGGTGAGGCGTCGCAGCTCGTCGTCGCGCCCCACGAAGGCCAGCGCCGGCGCCCCGGCTGGCAGCTCGAGCGAGACCACGCGATACGCCGCGACGGTTTCGGCACGCCCCTTGAGCGCGAGCGTCCCAAAGAGCTCCAGCGTCACGAGATTGCTCACCAGGCGCCGCGTCGCCTCACCGATCAGCACGTCGCCGTCGTGCGCCTCCTGCTGCAAGCGCGCCGCGACGTTCACCGGATCACCGACGACGTCGTCGTGCGCCCCGCTCACCACCACCTCCCCGGTGTTGACGGCGACGCGGAGACCCATCGAGCCCAGCGCCGCGGTCTGCCCCTCGGCGAGCGCCCGGAACGCCTCCTGCATCCCGACCGCGGCCCGCACCGCGCGGATCGCGTCGTCCTCAGCCACACGCGGCACCCCGAACGCAACCATGACGCCGTCGCCGAGCAGCTTCACGACCGTACCGCCGTGCGCGTCGACGACCGCGTGCAGCGTCTCATAGTAGCGGTCCATGAGCGCGCGCGCCGACTCGGCGTCGAGGCGCTCGTGCAGCGCCGTCGAGCCGGCGAGATCGGCGAAGACGATCGTCACGGTCTTGCGCGCGACGGTGGCCTCCGTGGCTGGCGGCGTAGGCGATGCGGCGAGGGGCGAGCCGCACCCTCCACAAAAACGCGCGTCCGCCTCCACCTCGCGCCCGCAGGCCTGACAACGCGCGACCAGCGCCGTGCCGCAAGCGACGCAGAAGCGCGAGTCGTCTCGGTTGACCCTGCCGCAGCCGCCGCAGTTCATGACGGGAAGGGGGTGCTCATGGGGGGCGCGCCGGCATAACATTTTCCGGGGCGGGCGCGGTAACGCCTGAACGCAGGCCGGCCGCTTGATCGGCGAGCTACGCGCCGACCGGCGACCCGCGCCGTCGAGCGCGGCGAGTGCCAGGCGAGCGACGCCCCCGATAAGTGTCGACCGCGCGCCGACGCGTTCGGACCGGCAGGTGAGGCAGCAGACGAAGCTGCGACGTCCAGAGGAGGGAACTGGACGTCGAACGCATCACGTTGCACGCAGCCTACGAAACCCCCTGATCGTTCGGGGCCTTCTTCGAGAGCGGGCGACCGGGGTCGACCCGGCGACGTCCAGCTTGGGAAGCTCCGACAGATCAATGACGTAACACCCCAGCGGTCGCCCCTTCCGGTCGCGCTTTTCATCTCGTACGGCGCGCTCCCTCAATCGCAATCACGACGCGCGGTCCACCAAGAAAACGTCCGGCTGGCCACTGGTGTTGAGACCCGGCGCGAGCAGATTCGATGTACGGAATCCACATCTCCATGGCCACCGACTCCAGTCGCGCGCAACCTGGTTCTCCAGCGCGACGTAGAATGCGCTCGGCGGTGCTCCAACCCGCCGTCCACAGCCTTGCTGTGGACGCTACCGCGACCGCTCGGCACCCGCGCCGCGGCGCAGCTCGGCCCGGAGCGCGTGCGCGGCCGCCGCGTCCGGCGCATCGGCATCGTCGCCGAGGATACGACAAGCACGAGCCGCGAGACGACGCGCCTCGGCATCGTCACCCTGGCGCTGGCATAAGCGCGCCAGGCTGGTGGTGGCGCGGAGCTCGAGCCAGCGCGCGCCCTGCCGGCGGGCGACATCGACCGCCGCAGTGAGCGACGCGGCAGCGCGGCGCCATGCGCCGGCAGGGCGGCGGGGGCTCGCGTCCGCGCGCGCCAACACGAGCTCGGCGTGGAGGCGGTGCAGCTCGGCCTCGTAGTAGCGTTGACCGCTCTGCGCCAGTCCCGCGAACGCCTCCGCGAGGACCGTATCCGCGGCGTCGAGCTCGCCCGCTTTCAGGTGCCCTTCGGCGAGGCGACCCAGGTGCGACGGGAGGCCGAGCCCCGCGCCGGTGGCGCGCCACGCGTCGAGCGCCGCCCGCATCTGCGCGATCCCCGCGGCAACGTCCCCGGCACGGATCATGGCCCACGCCGAGAACTGCAGGGCGCCGGCGCTCCAGAACGGAAAGCCCTGCTCGGTCGCGAGAGTGTAGAGGGTGTCCGCTTCGGTGCGCGCCGCGGTAAAGTCACCGCGCGAGTAGTGCACCCAGGCGACGAAGTGGTGCGCGAACCCGAGACTGAACGGGTGGCCGACGGTGCGGCCGAGCGCGAGCGCTTCCACGCTATGTTGGCGGGCCCCGTCTGGGTCGCCGAGGTACCACGAGAGCAACGCCCCGTAGGAGTGCGCCGCGACGGCCGGGTCCTGACCGTAGATCAGCACGTGAGCGCGGTGCTCTGGGCGATAGAGCGCGAGGCCTGCGCGCACGTGGTCGAGCGCCGGCGCCAGCTCGCCGGAGAAGAACTTGGTCACCCAGAGCGCATGATGCGCCTCGAGGAGCATGTCGGGATCGCCCGCGTCCGACGCAAGCGCGAAACACTGGTCGGCGAGCTCGCGCGCCGGTCCCATCTCTCCGCGGACGACGTGGAATCCCCAGATGCCCCACAGTGCCGGGAAGAGCGGGGCGGAAGGACCGATCACCTCGCAGAGCGTGCGCGCGCGCGTGAAGGCGCGCTCGACCTCCGGGGCGGCATAGCCGCGCGTGCTCATGAGCGCCGGACCAAGCGCCATCTGCAGTTGCAGATCGGTCTGGAGACGCTCGGGTCCTTCGGGCAAACCGGCCAGCAGCTGCTCGGCGCGCAGCAGGTGATCGACCGCCTCGCGCGTCGCCGAGCGCCGCCCGGCGTTGCCGGCCGCGGCCAGGAGATAGTGCACTGCCCTGACGGGGTCGCGTCCTTCCTCGAAGTGGACGGCGAGCTCGGCCGCCACCTCCTGGGCGCGGGCGCCCCAGGCCGCTTGGGTTCGCTCGCCGAGTAGCGCGTGCAGCCGGCTCCGGCGACTCGGGGCGAGACCGTCGTGCAGCACGCGGCGATGGAGCGAATGCGTGAACGTATAGTGCGCGGTCGGGGTGCCGTCGGGCCATTCGCCGGCGCCCCCCGGCTTGATGAGATGCGCGCGCCGCGCGAGCGCCCCGCAGCGTTCATCGCAGTCGGCGACGTCGGCGTCGAGCGCGGCGGCGATTGCAGCCCCGGAAAACGTCATGCCGACGGCGCTTGCCGCTTCCAGCAGGCGTCGCTCCTCGGGCGTGAGGCGCTCGATCTGACGCTCGAGCAGCTGACGGATAGTCGGCGGGACGCCGAGCTCGGCCGCATCCGCCTGCCACCGCCAGCCTCCCAAACCAGGCGCCACGACCCCTTCGGTCGCGAGATCGTCGGCGACCGCGGCGAGGAAGAGCGGATTGCCGTCGGTTCGCTCAAAGGCGGCGGCGACGGCCGCCGGCGGCGGCCCGGGCGGAAAACGGTGGGCGAGATAGCTGCGTACCTCGCCCGCCGTGAAGCCCTCGAGCGCGAGCTCGGCGCAGAGCCCGCGAAGCGTGAAATCCTGCTTCAATTGCTTCACGGGATGGTTCGAGAGGATCGCATCGATCGGGCGATAGGTGGCGATCACCAGCAAGCGAGCCGGCGCGCGGCGGTGCGTCAGGAGCGAGAGTAGGTCGAGCGTCGAATAATCGCTCCAGTGCAGATCCTCGAGGACGAGTACCAGAGGAGCCTCGGCGCACACGACCTCGATCGTGTCCGCCATCTCGCGGAGCATCCGCTCCTGGGCGACGCCCTGCACCTCGCGGAGCAGCGCCTCACGCTCCACCGGCGGCAGCAACCAGGGAAGCTGCACCAGCCACGTCGGCGCGTACTGGCGCAGCACCGCCGGGAGCCGGACACGGCCCGCGCCCCGGCAGAGTCCTCCGAGCGCCTCCAGCACCGGGAGATAGGCTTCGCCCGATCCGTACTGCTCGACACATTGGCCTTGAGCGACCCACGCGCCGTCGGGCAGGACGGCACGCGCGAGGAACGCCTGGACAAGGGTCGTCTTGCCGATGCCGGCCTCGCCGGTCACGTAGACGACCCGGCGCTCGCCCGCCAAAGCCTGCGCGAGCGCCCCGTCCAGCCGAGCAATCTCCGCCTGGCGGCCGACGAGCGCGCCCGCCGTCGCGCCCGAAGAACCGCCGCGGGGTGAATCCCTGCCCGCCGTCGCGACGGGGGCGATGAACCGGTAGCCGCGCCGCGCCACCGTCTCGATGAAGCGCGGTGCGTCCGGATCGTCGCCGAGCGCCTGGCGCAGCTCGGCGATCCGCACCTTCAGGCCGGCGCTGACGACACTCGTCCCGCGCCACACGCTCGCGGCCAGATCCTCTTTCGTCACGAGCCGCCCCGCGCGCTCGGCGAGATGGCGCAACACGGCGAAGGCCTTCGGCCGGAGCGGGACGCGGCGGCCGTCGTTCCACAGCTGCTCGTCGATCAGATCGAGGCGAAACGGCGGGAAGAGGAGCTCGATCGGCGACATTTGCGGGTCGTACCAGGAAGTTACCGTTCTCGTACCGCTTCTTTACCGTCCGCCGCTGGCCCTCCGCGACCGTCCTCGCGGAGGATTCGTCGCGTGAACGACGGCGCGCGCAAAGAACGACGAAGCGGCTCTCGCATAGCACGCGAGCGGCCCGCGCACGCAAGCGACCGGGCCCAGTCCACGCCGCCACGCGAGAATGTGGCGATGCGGCTGCCGCACGCCAAGGCGTTCGTGGTGCAGCTCGGCGAGCCGGCCGACGTGCCCCGCACGCGGCTCCTCGGCCGCGTCGAGCACGTGGCAACCGGCCGTGCCCTCCGCTTCGGCTCGCGCCGCGAGCTCTTTGCGTTCTTCCAGCAGTGTTGTCCTGCCACGCCGCCAAAACCGGGACGCGTCCCACCAACCTCCTGAAAGGAGAATCTCCCTGATGATCGGAACCCATGTCACCGCGCTCCTGTCCCTGATCGCCGTTCTGGCGACGTTGGTCGTCGACGTTCCCGCGCCCGCCGCCGCGGGCTGCAAGGTGCAGAAGCTTGCCGGCCGCTACGGCTTCCTCGCGACCGGCAACGCCGTCAGCCAGTCCGACACCCAGCCCTACGCCTCAGGCGGTGTCCTCACGTTCAATGTCGACGGCACGCTGTCGCTTACAGGCACGCAGACCCTCGACGGTACGGTCGGGCCGGTGAACCCGAATCAAGGCAACTTCACGCTCGACCCGGTCACCTGCCGCGGCTCGGCTACCTCCAACGGCCAACCCTTCTTCGACTTTGTCGTCGTCGACAAGGGCGAGCAGATCAACTTCATCCGCTCCGACCTCGGGGTGGTCATCACCGGCCTCGCCAAGCGCGTGGCCACCAAGTGCAAGCCGAAGAACGTGCGCGGCGTCTTCGGCTACGCCTTCAACGCGATCGTCTTCAACATCCCGTTGAACGGCAACGTCATCCCCGAGGCGCTCTTCGCCGGCGGCGGCGCGGTAAGCCTCGACGGCGTCGGCCACGCGATCCTCGACGACACGGCGAGCTTCGGCGGCTTCGTCCTGCAGAGGCACTACGAGGGCACCGTCACCGTGAACCAGGACTGTACCGGCTCTGCAGTGGTGACGCTGCCGGACAACGCCCCGACGAGCACCAACCCGGTTCACATCGACGCGGTGTGGGTCGAGAAGCGTGACTCGGTATTGCTGATCCAGACTGATACCGGCACGTTCATCGCCGGCGAGGCGCGGAAGCTCAAGAACGTCAAGGCGCCGTGATCGAGGTGCCGACGGTGCGAGCCTGGTGCATCGCAATCCCGTCCTTCCTCGCTGCCGCCGGCGTGCTCGCCGTGTGGCAGCAAGGTGGGCTCGCACGGGAAGCGGTCGCGGTGATCGAGGAGCGTCCCCGCCCTCCCGTCGCCGTGACCGCGCTCGGCCGCATTCAGCCGAAAGACGGCGTGGTGCGGATCGCCGGGCCGTCCGGCGTGTCGGTGGTGATCGCCGAGCTGCTCGTCGAGCAGGGCGATCGGGTCGCTGCAGGCGCGGTCGTCGCGCGGCTCGACCAGTGGGAACTCCGCCAGGCGGGGGTGACGCGGGCGCGCGCCGAGTTCGAGCACGCCGACCGCGAGCTCCGCCGCTTCGACCGCCTCTTCGACGAGGCCATCGTGTCGGCCGCGGAGCGCGACGCCCGACGGATGCGGGCGCGCATTGCGGCCGCCGAGGTGGCCCTCGCCGAGGCCGAGCTCGCGCTCGCGATGGTGCGCGCGCCGGTCGCGGGCCAAGTGCTGAAGGTGCACGCTCGAGCCGGCGAAAAGGTCGGACCGGACGGCATCGCGGAGCTCGGGCGCACCGATCCCATGTACGTGGTCGCCGAGGTGTACGAGACCGATGTCGGCCGCGTGCGTCTCGGGCAACGCGCGACGGTGTCGAGCCCGGCGCTCGACGGTGTGCTCGAGGGCACCGTCGAGCGCGTCGGGCTCATGGTGGGCCGGAAGGACGTGCTCGGCAACGACCCGGTCGACGAGGCCGACGCCCGCGTCGTCGAGGTCGAGGTGCGGCTCGACGACGGGGCGCGCGTCGCGGCGCTCACGCATCTGCAAGTGGAGGTCGCGATCCGGCCCTGAGCCGGCGCGCGTGAGGACCCATCATGTCGCTCCGTACGACGCTGGCCGTGCCGCTCGCGTGGCGCCAGCTCCGCCACGAGCCGGGGCGGCTCGCCGCCGCTCTCGCCGGCATCGCCTTCGCAGTCGTGCTCGTGTTCATGCAATTTGGCTTCAACGCCGCGCTCTTCGAGAGCAACGTGCGCATCCATTCGCGCCTCGTCGCCGATCTCGTCCTGGTGAGCCCGCGCACGACGCACTTCGCCGCCGCGTGGAGCTTTCCGCGCCGGCGCGTCTACCAGGCGCTCGGGATCGAGGGCGTGCGGAGCGTCGCGTTCCTGCGCGTGGGCATGGTCCCGCTGAAGGATCCGGCGACCGGTGTAATGAGGGACGTCCTCGCTGTCGGTATCGATCCGACGACGCGCGTGCTCGACTTGCCGGAGATCGATGCCAGCCTGGGTCGCATCCGCCGGCACGACACTTTCGTGTTCGACCGCGCCGCCCGGCCGGAGCTCGCGCCGACCACGATCGCGCTCGAGCACGGACCGACCACGCGCGAGCTCGGCCATCGCCGGGCGACGCTCGACGGCTTGTTCACGCTCGGCACCTCGTTCGGCATCGATGCGGTGCTGGTCGGCAGCGACACGAATTTTCTCCGGGTGCTGCCGACGCGCACGCCGGCGCAAGCCGAGCTCGGGCTCGTCCGCCTGACACCCGGCGCCAACGCCGGCGCCGTACGCGCGGCCTTGCGCGCGGCTGTGCCGGACGACGTCGAGGTCCTTACGAAGCCCGAGCTCATCGCGCGGGAGAAGACCTATTGGCGGGAGATCACGCCGATCGGCTACGTGATCTCCGTCAGCCTGACGATGGCCTGGGTGGTAGGCGCGGTGTTCGTCTACCAGGTGCTCTACACCAACGTCGCCAGCAACCTGGCGTCGTACGCGACACTCAAGGCGATGGGGTTCAGCGACGCGTGGCTCTTCGGCGTGGTCGTGCAGCAGGCGGTGATTCTGGCCGTCCTCGCGTTCCTGCCAGGGCTCGGCGTGGCGGCGTACCTCTACCGCACGGCGGGGGCGGCGACGCGGCTCCCGATGGAGCTCACTCTCGGCACCGCGGTGCGCGTGCTGGGCTTCACCGTCGCGATGTGCGCGGCTGCGGGCACGCTCGCCGCGCGTCCCGTGCGGCACGCGGATCCCGCCGACTTGGTGGTGTAGACGATGCCGACCGAACGTCGCGACGATCTGGTGGTCGTCGAGCACCTCGATCATCACTACGACGACGGCACGCGCCGCCGGCAGGTGCTCTGCGAGGTCTCGCTGCGCGTCGCGCCGGGGGAGATCGTGCTCATCACGGGACCTTCCGGATCGGGCAAGAGCACCTTGCTGACCGTGATGGGTGCGCTCCGCGCGCCGCAGGCGGGGAAGGTCCGGGTGCTCGGCTGCGACCTCCGCGGTGCCACCGCGGGAACGCTCGGCGCCGTCCGGCGTGCGATCGGGTTCGTGTTCCAGCACCACGGCCTGCTCGCGCCGCTGAGCGTCGGCGAGAACGTCGAAATGGCGCTCCTACTCGCCGATCCTCCGCTCGGACGCGCCGAGCGCCGCCGCCGGGCCGGCGCCTTGCTGGAGGCGGTCGGCCTCGGCGAACGCGCGACGGCGCTGCCGGCGACGCTCTCGACCGGCGAGCGCCAGCGGGTGGCGCTCGCCCGCGCGCTCGCCAACGAGCCGCCGCTCTTGCTCGCGGACGAGCCGACCGCGTCGCTCGACGCCCGCGCCGGCCGCGTCGCCGTCGAGCACATGCACGCGCTCGCGCGGGCGCGGCGCTGCGCCGTCGTCATCGTCACGCACGACGACCGCATTCGCGACCTCGCCGATCGGGTGCTCCGTCTCGAGGACGGCCGTCTCCGGAGCGCGGCATGACGCGCTCCCCGGTCGCGACCATCCCGAGCGGCTGGGCTCCGCACGTCCTGCCGGTGCTCGGCTCGAAACGCCTCGATGAGTTGCTGACCAGCGATCTCCCCTACCTCCAGCAGATCCTGCGACGGAAGCGTTTGAAGCCTACGACCATCGGCCGCATCGTGCACTCCGCGCTGCGCGGGATGCTCCGGGACGCTTCCATGCTGGGATACGCGGTGCGGAGCCGAGCGCGAAGCGGTCCTTCTCGGGTTCTGGAAGCACCATCGTGCGTACTACGCCTTCGTGTTCTTTCAATTTTGGACGGGCGCCCGCCCTTCCGAAGCGATCGCGCCGCGACACGAGCTCTCGATCTCAAGCGTCGCCTCGTTCGCATCCGAGAGAGTCGTGTCCTCGGACGCGACGGTGAGCCAAAGACCGGCACAGTCGGCGTGATGTGGTGATCCACCAGGAGCTCGAGCGTACCCTCCGAGACATTCTGCCCACGCATCCGGATCCCGGGGGCTTCGTCTTCACCACCCCCGGCGGTGTGCCGATCGACCAGGCGAACTTCCTGCGCCGGGTATGGACGCCGATGTTACGCCGGCTGAGGCTGCGATCCCGAAGATTCTACGCGACGAGACACACCTACATCACGTTCATGCTCGCGGCCGGCGCCCGGCCGCTGTTCGTCGCGCCCGAGACCGGCACGAGCTTGAAGATGATCGAGGAATGGTATGGCCAGGCGCACATGCTCCCGTCCGAACTCGACGATATGGTCGAGGCTCACGGGATCGAAAACGGGAACCTTGCGGGAACCTTCGCCGACGACGAACCGACGTTCGTCACTCCGACAAAGAAAAGCCCCGACGAATCGGGGCCTTCTTCGAGAGCGGGCGACCGGGGTCGAACCGGCGACGTCCAGCTTGGCAAAGAGCTGAAGGCGAACGCCCAAGACTTCGATTTGTCTGGATAATCCCAAACACTCACTGCCTTGTCGCTCTTCCCGGCTTCGCTGAGGTTCGTTGACTTCCGCCTGATTTCGCTGCTCAACCGGCACCACTACCGGCACCGGCTGCTTCGGCTTGCCGGAGTCTTCACCTAGTCAGCGATGGGCGGGAAGGGCAGCCACGAATTCCTCCCGAACCGCTTCAGCACACGTAGGTCGCCTTCCCGCTTGCTGACGCCGACGACACCGCCCGGTTCAGCAGCCGCACCCGATTCGCGATGCATTCCTGCGCGACGCGCGCACAGAAGCGGTCGGCGAATTTCGTCGGGGCGCGGGCCACGCCGGACAGTTGCATTACAGCGGCGGTCGAGTAGTCAGCGCGCGGCCAGACCGAACCGCGCCTTCACGGTCGCGCGCGAGTTGCGGAGGATCGCCGCCGCGCGCTTGTCGGAGACGGTGCGCGACAGGGCGAGCGCGGCGTTTTGTTATCCGAAATATTCGACTCGTTTCCATCATGCTTCGACGTCGACATCGCTCGTTGCCAATGCCTGACATGCGAGGATGAACCCGTCTGCTTTTTCGTCATCGCCAAGCGCATCTTCCGCATCCATCGTTACTTCGCCGCGGAGCAATCGGACCTTGCAACTGCCGCAGGTCCCCGAACGACAGGCATTGTCAATCTCGACGCCGCAGTCGTCGGCACCGTCCAAGATTGATTTCGCGCCAGTCCATTCGATGGATTTATTCGAACGCGAAAAAGTAACTTTGAACTTGAGCGCATCGGTAACGTCGACATCCGCTCTTGGTTTTCGCTTGGCCGTTCCGAAGGCTTCGAGTTTGAGGTTTTCGTTCGCAACGCCAAGCTCCAGCATCGCTCCTTTCGTGGCGTCCATCATCGGCACCGGGCCGCAGATGTGCACTCGGTGCGATTCGATATCGGGAACGCAAGCAGCAATGAACTGCTCGTCGATGCGGCCGACTCGGCCTGGCCACGGTTCGTTGCCGGGGCGGCTCATCGTGACGTGGACGTGCAAGTTGTCGTGCTTTTCCGAAAGCCCTTCGATCTCCTTCGCGAAGATGAAGTCGCTTGGCGTACGAAAACCAAGAAGGACGTAGATGTCGCCGGGCCAGTTGCTATCGGTCAGGTAGCGGAGCACGCTCATGGCCGGCGTGATGCCAACGCCCGACGCGACCAGCACGATGCTGTCGTGCTCGTCGCCGGTGAACGTAAACGTGCCGGATGGCGCGGTCAGCTTCAGTGTGTCGCCGACTTGAATGTCGTCGTGCAGGAAGCCCGAGACGAGGCCGTGTTCTTCCCGCTTAACCGTGATTTCCAGACAATGTGGTCGGCTGGGTGTCGAGGCGATTGTGTAGGAGCGTTTGGTCCGTCGGCCGCCGGGCGAAATGTCGAGCGTGAGAAACTGGCCCGGCAGATAATCGAACGGAATGTTGCCACCGTCGGGGCTGACCATCCGGAAGGTGCGGACCTGCGGCGTCTCGTCGATCACTTCGTCGACGCGCAGCGTGCCGGTCCATTTGGCTGAGCTGGTTGCGGCGAGCGTCTCAATACGTCCGGTGGCCGGATCGTTGCGGTGGAACGCTGGTCGCACGGATTTCGAAAGTGCACGGTCGCGCCACTCGTTGGCCGGGCCGTGCTTCGGTCCGGGCGACGGAAAACACTTGCCGAACTTTAGTAGATACGTTGGCAATCCCTTCAAGCGAATCCGCCGTGTGAGCAGCGCCCAAACCAAGGCTCGCTCGCCAGCGACAAAACCGAGCCACGCTGCCGTGTCCGCCGTCACGCGCAGGTTCGCTGTGCCGTGGTGGCCTTCGCGGATGTCGATCTGCTTGTCGGCGATGACGATCGTGGCCTCGCGCTCTTCGCGGCCGGTGAACGCGAAGTGATATGTCGCGTCGAGCCCGTCCGACTGATTTCGTTGAAACATGTAGGGCAAGGCGTCGAGGAAATGATCGACCGATCGCGTGTGCAGGCCGTTGCCGACGTATTTGATGTGCTTGTGTTCGAATCGTTTTCGCGCGTGAGCCTCGGCGTCGGAGCCCTTGATGACGTAGACCTCTTCTTCCTTTTGTTGCAGCGGCTTGACGACCTCGTTCAGATGACGTTTGGGGTCGTCCAAATACCGTGCGATCACGTCCTCGCCCGCCGGGCAGACCGCGAGGCAGTACGCCGACTTATAATTCGGGCCGAACGACAGGCTCTGCCAGAACGACGCCGTTTCCGCTTCATTCACCCGGCCGCGGTAATCGAGCGCCGATTTGCTGTCGGCGATCTGTTCGACCCAGTCGTTGAACCCGCCGAGGAATTCGCGGTAGTTGTGCGAGAAGCAGGCCGCGAAATCGAACTGGCCATCGGCCTTGACCGCGCCCACCGGACACGCCGCGACACAAAGGTTGCATTCGAGGCATGGGTTGTATTCGATCGGCCAGTCGTACTTCGTCGCTTCCGCGTCCAGCAGCACGGTTCCCAGCATCACGAAGCTGCCGAACTTGGGATGAATCACGTTGCGATGGATGCCGATGTGTCCGAGCCCAGCTTCGACCGCCACGAGTTTGTGGCTGACGATCCAGATGCGTGCCGGAAAGCGAGCCATCTCCATCGGAAAGCCGCCCGCCGGATTCACCGCCCGCACGCCGCGCTCTTCCAGCTTGGCGACGATCTTCATACTAACGTGATTGATCTCCTCGATCGTGCTGTGCATCTCGATGTTGGCGACTGAACGGGCCGGGCTGCGAATCGGCTCGCGGCTCATCTTCAACACAAACGACAGCAGCGTCTTCGTCCACGGATACCGGCTGCGGATTTCTTCCCGCTCGTTCTCCAGCGCGGGCCGATCGAACTCGACCAACCCCACGTCATCCGCCCCGCAATCGCGCGCGACCTGCCGAAGCCATTCCGCTTCAAGCCGCTGGCCATTGCGGGTCACTTGCCGCTGGCGGGCGAGTTTCGCGGTCGGATGGTCGTCGATCTTTAGCTTCGCCATTTGCCGGACTCCATTGTTGTCCCCCGCGTTGAACGCTCGGCCGCGGCCCACGTCCGCGACGGACGCGGTCGCGTAGTCAGCGCGCACCGACGCCGAACCGCGCCTTCACGATCGCGCGCGAGTTACGGAGGATCGCCGCCGCCCGCTCGTCGGAGATGGTGCGCGATAGGGCGAGCGCGCCCGCCATCTCGGCGGCCGCCGACCAGGCGACCGCCTCTGCGTCTTTCGCACCGAGCTTTTTCGCGAGCTTCGCAAGAGCCGCGACCCATCGCTCCGTGCCGTCGGTGAAGCGATCGCGCGCGCGGTCGGACAAGTTCGGCAGGTCGCCCGAGAGCGTCGCGACGGGGCAGCCGCTCGCGCGCTCGAGACGATGCGACGCCCCGAGATAGAAATCGAGGTAGCTCGCGATCGCCGCCGCGGGCTCGCGTCCCTCCGTGAGACTAAGGAACTGACTGTGCGCGACGTCGAACATGTGCGTGATCGCCTGCGCGACCAGGTCGTCCTTCGAGTCGAAGTGCGCGTAGAAGCCGCCGTGCGTGAGCCCCGCGGCGGCCATCACTTCAGCCACGCTGACGCGCTCCGCGCCCTTCGTCCGGATCGCCGCAGCGGCTTCACCGAGGACGCGGAGCCGCGTCCGCTGCTTGTGGCTCTCACTGTAGCGCATGCGTTTGAATGTTATCGATCATCCTGTAACGCGTCAATCCCTGCGCTTTTGTTACGCCATACTTGCGTTGGGATGATGCTCCTCATATTACGGCTTGCCATGACTGGTCGCTCGATCTCTACCGACGTCCCGGTCGCGACCGACGTCCCGGTCGCGCCGCGCGCGTGGGCCGGCCTCGCAGTCGTTGCCGCCGCCGCGTTCGTGGTCAGCCTCGACACGATGGTTCTCTACGTCGCCTTTGGCGACATCCGACGCGATTTTCCCGACGTGACCGCTGCCTCGCTGTCGTGGATCCTCTCCGGCTACACGATCGTCATCGCCGCCGGCATGATCGCCGCCGGGCGATGGGCCGACCGGCTGGGGAGGCGGCGCGTCTTCCTGGCCGGCATGGCGCTTTTCACCGTGGCCTCGGCGATCTGCGCCGCCGCGCCGGGTGTGGGTCTCCTCGTCGCCGGCCGGGTGCTACAGGGAGTGGGCGCCGCGGCGCTCACTCCGGCGTCTCTCGCGCTCATCCTCCAGGCGTTCCCGAAGCCCCGCGTGCCACAGGCGATTGCGCTCTGGGGTGCCGCCGGTGCGCTCGCTGCCGCTCTCGGTCCGACGGTCGGTGGGCTCTTCGTCGAAGCGTGGGGCTGGCGCTCGGTCTTCGTCGTCAACGTCCCGATCGGCATCGTGACCGCAATCCTCGGACTGCGCCTCCTCGATGAGTCGCGCGAACCGGCAGGCTCCTGTTTGCCCGATCTCGTCGGCACTGCGGCCGTCACGATCGCGGTCGTCCTCCTCGCCCTCGGGATCGTCCAATCCGACGAATGGGGATGGCGGGATGGGCGGACCGTCGGCGCCCTCGCCGGCGGTCTCGCGTTGGTCGGCGCGTTCGTCGCCCGGTGCGCCACCGTGCCGAATCCGGTGCTGGCGCTCGAGCTCTTCGCGGAGCGCGGCTTTCGCTGGGCGAACCTCGCCCAGCTTCTCTACGCCACGGGCTTCACGATGATGTTCTTCGGCAACGTGCAGTTCCTGGGCGAAGTGTGGGGTTACTCGCCGGTTCGAACCGGGCTCGCCATGGCGCCAGGCCCGCTCGTCGTCTTCCTGCTCGCGCCCTACTTCGGCAAGCTCGCCGGGCGGATCGGTCAGCGCGCGATTCTGATTCCAGGAGGCCTGGTCTACGCGACGGCGGCGGTGATGCTGTTCTTGCGAGCCGGCGCGGCGCCCGACTACCTCGGCGTGTGGCTACCCTACATCCTCTGGTCGGGGATCGGGGTGGCGATGATCGTGCCGCTCCTCACTTCTGCCGCGGTCGCAGGTCTGTCCTCCAACCGCTTCGCGACGGGCTCCGCCGTGAACGCCGCGCTCCGCAACCTGGGCCAGACGCTCGGCGTTGCGATTTTCGTCGCGTCCGTCGGCGGAGCGGCGCCCGCCGATCTTCTCGCGCATCATCGTCTCGCCTGGTGGCTCGTCGCCGCGGCCGGCATCGCCGTGACGGCGACGTCGTGGTTGCTGCCGACGTCGGACGAGTGGCTCGTGCAATCGCGCGCGGCCGTTCGTCATCCCATTCCGAAGCTCGATTGCGAAGGGACGTGAACCATGTCGCGCATTAGCATCACCCGCGCTTCCGACGGTCTCGGCCGCGCGACGGGCATCCGAATCGCCATCGCGTCCCTCGGGATCCTCCACGCCGTGACTCTCGCGAGCTGCGCGGTGGGGCCCGACTATCGTGCCACCCCCGTGGCGCTCGGCGGCTTTCACAACGCCTCCGCCGTCGCGGCGAGGAGCGCAGCGGCGCCCGGGCCCCCGCTCGATCGCTGGGGGACAGGCTTCGGCGATCCGGTACTGACGAGCATCGTCGAGCGCACGCTCGAGCAGAATCTCGACCTCGCCGCCGCGCTCGCACGGGTGGATCAGGCACGGGCCGCGGCGCGTAGCGCTGACGCAGCGCTTCTCCCGACTGCGGATGCCGCCGGTCAGGGCGCGACGGTTCGCCAGTCCCTCGAGAGTCCGATCGCCGCGATCGGCAGGCATCTGCCAGGCTTCGATCGGAGCGTCAGCCTCTACAACATCGGCGTGGGCGCGAGCTGGGAGATCGATCTGTTCGGGCGGGCTACGACGTGGCGCGGAGGCCGCCAAGGCGGACGCGGAAGCCGCGGAAGCAGCCGGACTCGGCACTCGGATTACGGTGGCGGCGGAGGCGGGTGTGCGAGTGCGACCCCGATCCGCACCGCGGGTGCGCGATAAGGGGGAGTTCCGTTGCCAATTCCAGCTTGTCCGGGCTATCTGCCCATTTTCTGCCAGCAGCAGAAGCATCATGGCAACCAACCAGAGACTGGCCTTAGGGAGAACCAAATGACCGCAAAGACACTCGACGACGCCGTGGCGCAGAATCACGCCGCGCTCGACGCGATGGTGAAGGGTGACAGCACCGGCTACGTCGCTCTGCTCTCTGATCGTGACGATGTGACCTGGGGCAACCCGTTCGGCCCGTTTGCACGAGGCCGCGAGAGCGTTGAGGCCACTTTGGCCGGCGCGGCGGCACGCATGCGGGGCGGCAGAGCGATCGACTTCGATCGCATCGCAACATACCTGGCCGAAAACCTTGCGGTCGTCGTCGAAGTGGAACACGCGGAAACAATGGCCGGCGGCGCGGATGCCCTGTCGCCGGCGGCCCTGCGTGTCACCAGCGTCTTTCGGTTGGAGGGCGATGCCTGGAAGCTTGTTCATAGGCATGCGGATCCAATCACAACGCCGCGGTAACCGAATTCCGTGATTTCGCAGTCGGATGGTCGTCGATCTTTAGCTTCGCCATTCGCCGCCTCCATTGTTGTCCCCGTTGTCCCCCGTGTTCACGCTAGGGAAGCTCTGCACAGGTCGCAATGCAGAGTCGATGGACGTCAGGATCATGCGCGATTGCAGACGGCAGCCCAATGTTGACGGCCCAGCGCTCTCGCGAGGGCCGCGATTGGGTGCGCGGGGCCCGTGGCTGCCGCTACAGGGACGGTGCGGCGCCCGCCGGCAAGAGCTGGCGGCGCACGGCGTAGAGATTCGCGAGGGCAAACAACGTGTGGGCGCGCGCCAGATTCTTCGCGAGCCCGCGATAGCGGACCTTCGCGAAGCCCCACAGCTGCTTCACGACGTAGAAGGGATGCTCGCAGCGGGCGCGCGTCCGCGACCGGGCGCGATTGATCTTGCGCCATCGCTCGCTCAGCGGATGGTGCCGACTCCGCGCGCGCCGATTCACGCGGTACCGCACCCCGCGGGCTTCGTACGCCTGCCGATCGGCTTCTTTCCAATAGGCCTGATCCCCGTACAGCGCGTGCTCGTCGCCATGCAGCAGCGCCGGCAGCTGCGTGATGTCCGCGCCCGACGCGGGCGTCGCGACGACATGATGCACACGCCCCTTCCGGTCCGTGCCGATGTGCAGCTTCATGCCGAAGTACCAGTTCTTGCCTTTGCGGGTCTGCTTCATCTCCGGATCGCGCGTCTTGGTGGCATTCTTCGTCGAGCTCGGCGCGGCAATGATCGTCGCGTCGACGATGGTGCCCGCCCGGAGCAGCAGGCGCTTTTCCGTCAACAAGCCGTTGATCGCCTC
>JBDSJB010000340.1:0-2989 GCA_039917665.1 Binatia bacterium | reverse complement strand
GAGCAGTGCGACGACACCAACCTCGCTGCTGGCGACGGCTGCTCACCGACCTGTCAGGTCGAGCCGGGTCTCGGGTGCACCACGGGTCCCCTCACCGGTTGCCGTCGGCCCTTCGTTCCGCGCAAGGCGTCCATCCAGTTCATCAAGAAGGGTGGCATCAAGGATCAGATCAAGTGGAAGTGGCTGAAGGGTGAGCGCACGACCTTCGCCGAATACGGCACGCCACTCACCACGACGAACTACGAAGTCTGCATCTACGATCAGACCGGTCTCGTCTTCAAAATCGACCAGCCGGCGGGTGGTACCTGTGCTGGCAAGCCCTGCTGGAAGGCCAGCGTCGGCAAGGGCTATCAGTACAAAGACAAAGACCTCACGCCCAACGGGGGCTATCAGCTGAAGCTCAAGGAAGGCGCGCTCTCAAAGGCGCAGATCCAGTTCACTGCGAGGGGCGCGGCCCTTGCGATGCCTGATCTCACCACCCTGGCGCAACCCCTGACGGTGCAGATTCAGAATAGCGACGGGCTCTGTTGGGAGGCCGTGTACAGCGGCCCGCCGACCGCCCAGTCGCCCACCAAGTTCAGCGACAAAGCCGATTGAGAGGTTTGCGATGAATAAGCCGAGCGTCGTGAAGCGGATTTTTGGGGCCACCTTGGCCCTGGCTGGCGGGTTCCTCGTTCTCCAACGGGGAGCTCCATTTCTACCGACGCCGGCAATGATCGTGTCGGACGCCGGGGCGCAGAGTCCCCCGCCTCTCGACCATTTCCAGTGCTACCAATCGAAGACGGCATCCGGAACGGCGAAATTCATCCCGCTCCCGTTTGTCGTCACGGCCGATCAGTTCGGCGAGTGGCGCTTCGAGGTCCGGAAACCCGCCGAGCTCTGTGCCCCCGCCAACGTCGAGGGCAGTGACGCCGGCGCTCCCGGTCATGCCGAGCACCTCGAGAGCTACCAAATCAAGCGTGTGCCCGGCACGGGCAAGTTCCCCAAAACGCTCAATCAGACCGTCGTCGACGCGTTCGGCAACATCACCGTCGATCTCTTGAAACCCGAGCGTCTCTTGGTCCCGACGGCCAAGAATCTCTCGACCCCGCCGACCGCGCTGGGCTCCCCGGTCACGGATCACTTCACCTGCTACAAGGCGCGCACTTCGCCAGGCACACCGAAATTCATCCCGCATCTCGCGTCGGTGGTTTCCGACCAGTTCGGCGCGCTCTCCGTCAACATCGTGAAGCTGAAGAAGGTCTGTGTCGCGACCAACAAGTCGAACGAAGAGCCCGGCGCCGAAACCCACAACGAGCATCTCGTGTGCTACCAGGCGAAGCTCGTCTCGGGTTTCACGCCCCTTCGCGCCTACACGGCCAACGGGTTCGGCAACGAAACCCTCGACGTGAAGAAGCCCATCGAGGTCTGCGTGCCGGCGCAAGTGAACCCGAACCCGGCCACCCCGACGCCGACTCAGACTGTCAACGTCACGCCGACCGTCACGCCGACGTCGACCGCCGCGACGGCGACCCCGACGCTCACCGCGACGCCGACCCCGACGTTCACTGTGGCGAACCCTGGTACGCCCACGAAGACGGCGACGCCGACCGCCACGAAGACCCCGACGCCGACCGCCACCGCGACGCCGATCTCGCGTGTCTGCACGATCGACAACACCGTCAGCAAGATCGCTCTGGCGGTCAAGCACCCGAGCTTCGGCAACGTTCGACTCGTGGGCACGCTCGGCGGGTCCCAAACCCTCCAGTTCGGCGCTCAGGATGCGAACGGCGTGCGCCCGGTGACGATCCCCGCCAATTCGCTGCAGTTCGATCCGGTCGACATCTCGTTGGCCGGGCAGCACGTCTACATCTGCGTGAAGGACGCGGGCATCGATGGGGTTGGTAAGGTCGACTGCAACGGCGGTGACGCCAACGTCAACTTGGCGGTCCGCGCCGACCACAACACCGCCAATCCGCCGGGCTCGAACGGCGGCCTGCCGCAAGATCCGGAGTGCGACGACACGCGGGTCGATCCGGACGGCAACCCGACCAGCGCCTGCCTCGAGTCCGTAGGCGGCTCGTGCAATCCGAACAACACGCACCCGGGCGCCTGCAACAGTCCGACCGAGTACGTGGAGAGCGGAACGTTCGCGAGCGGTGATTTCCGCGTCGCCGAGTCGCTGACACTCCAGATCGTCAGCAACTTCGGGCCCGACAACATCCAATGCACGGCTGACGACACGTACAGCGCGCCGGCGATCCTCCGCACGTTCCTGACGACCGGCATCGCGCGGGCGACCGTCTACGACGCCAACAATGTCTCGAACTCGATCCTGGACCATAATGCGCCAGGGGCTGCGCCTCTCGGGTGCACCTCCTGCATCACCCAGGTCACGGGCGTGCCGCGCGGATGCTCGAACATCACGGGCTCGGGCGGTCTCAGGAATCTGAAGCTGGTGGGCGCATTGCCGGTGCTCGACATCGACCCGCAAGTCGGCGACGCGGGCGTCACCATCGAGATCACCTGCAATTGAGGATGAGCAGAAAAGGCTCTAGGAGGGCATCGTGAAGACAATCCCCACCCCCTTTGGGACGCGCGTGGCCATCATCGTGGCCACCCTTTCGCTATTCGCTACGACGATCGCGTCGGCCCAGCAGCTCACGGCTAGTGACACCGGCCGCTGCATCAATGCGATCAACAAGGGCATGCGGAAGGTGACCCTCGCGGCCAGCAAGGACCTCCGCAGCTGCGTCGCCAAGAAGGCCGGCGGCCTGCTCGGCCCGCAGACGGTGTTGCAGTGCATCGCCGCCTCTCCCAGCGTGCAGAATGCCACGATCGTCGCGCTGATCTCCGCCGACAACTCCTGCGACGGCGTGCCGCCGGCGTTCGGCCCCCACAGCATCTCCCTGCACGGGACGCGAGCGGTCGAGATCACGCAGGCCTACGTGCAGGATCTCTTCGGGACCGTGCCCGACAGCGTGCTCGCCACCAACTCGATCGTCATGTC
>JBDSJB010000339.1:0-11011 GCA_039917665.1 Binatia bacterium | reverse complement strand
GGCGCGGTCTGGACCTCGGCGACGTGGCCTCGCAACGTCCGCGCCGCGACGCCGGCCGCGAGCAGCGCAACGACGGCGAGCGTGACCCAGAGCCACGTCCGCCGGCGTGGCGGTGCGAGCTCGTCGTCGGTACGTTCGATGCGCAGCGAGCGCAGGTCGATGGCTTTGGTCACGCAGTCTCTCCCACGCAGTATCCCCCTGGATGCTTGGCTCTGGCTCTACGCCTTCCGGAGCGCATCGACCGGACGAAGGCGCGCGGCCCGCCAGGCCGGCAACAACCCGCCCACTATGCCGATCGTGGCCGCGAAAACGAAGGCCGCCACGAGATCGCCCGCGCTCACGCGCAGGGTCACCACGTTGGTCGTGAACGTCGCCGCCGCGAACCCGATACCGCCCATCACGGCGCCGAGCACGGCCGCGAGCAGCAACGTCCCGATCGCGCCCACGATGAACCCGATCATCGACACGCCGAGCGATTCCAGCAGAAACGCGCGGAGAATCGTCGCCCGTGAGAAGCCGAGCGCGCGGAGCGTCCCGATCTCGACCGTCCGTGCCTGGACCGCCGCGAACATCGTGTTGGCGGCACCGAGCCCCGCCGCGACGCCGACGGGCACCGCGAGGATCACGAGCAGGAAGTACAGCGAGCGCGAGCTCTTCGCCTGCTCGGCGTAGTACTCGGTCTCGATCTTGGCCTCGAGCGCGTACCGCGGGTCGTCCTCGATCCGCGCCATGAGCGCGGCGCGGTCGGCGCCCGGCGCGAGCCGGAGGCGCACGCCCGAGTACGGGAACGGTCGGTGCGCGTCATTCGCGAGCTCACGTGCGTCGGCCCAGATCTCGCTCTCGAATGACGAGCCGGCGGCATCCATGATGCCGACCACGTGCCAGCGACCCCGGCCGAACGGCATGATCGCGCCGAGCTCGGCGCCCTCGTAGCGGCCGACCGTGCCGAGCCCGAGCACGATCTCGCCGCTACTCGGGCGAAACATCCGGCCGGCGACGATGCGCACCTGATCGTGCACCGCGAACGCCATCGGCTCGATGCCGCGGACGAGCACGTTCTCGCGGATGCCACTCGTCGTCCGCACCGTCGGCTGGACGACCATCTCCGGCGACACGAGCGGCTGCCCTTCCCCGTCGCGCGCGATGCCGTCGAGGTAGCGAATCGCCTGGTAGGCTTCGAGCGTCAGCATGCTCGAGCCGTCGTTGTCGGAGCCCTTCCGCAGGACGACGACGTTGTCGGGCGAGCCGGTCGAGACGATCGTCCGCTGCAAGCTCGACAAGAGGGCCAGGAACACCGCCGTCGCGATGACGGCCAGCGCGATCACCGCGATCGTGAGCGACGTCCGTCGCAGCCGGGCGCGCACGTTTCGCACGCTGTAGGCGATCGGCAGGCTCACGGTCAGAACACCTCGCGCAGGATCTCGGCGACGGGTCGGCGCGCCGCGCCCCAGGCCGGCGCGATGCCCGCGATCAGGCCGACCACGATCGAGAGGCCGATGCCCTGTGCGACGATCCCGGGCGTCACGAGAAACCCGGTGAGAGGTCCGAGCTCGTTGCTACCCATGCTGCCGCCCGCGAGCATGCGAATCATCGCGCTGAAGCCGTAGGTCAGCAGCGCCCCCGTCCCGCCGGCGACGGTCGCGAGCACCATCGACTCGGCGACGAGCGTGCCGAAGATGATGCCGCGGCTGAAACCGATCGCCCGCAGCACGGCGATCTCGCGGCTGCGCTCGCGAACGGCCATGCTCGCCGTGTTGGCCGCGATGCAGAGCACGCAGAGTGCGACGAGCGCCGTCACCACCAGGATGATCTGCACGAACGCCTGCAGCGACCCGAAGAAGCTCGCGAAGAACGACTTCTCGGTCTCGGCGGTGACCTCGGCCGGGCTGTTGCGGAACATCTCGACGGCCCGGGCCATCACGCTCGGCACCATCGCCGGGTCGTCGACCCGTACCCAGATCGTCCCGACGGTGTCGAGATCGCGGTCGAGCGCCTGCATCGCCTGCGCGAGATACTCGCGCTGCATCCAGAAGTGCGGCGCGCGATCGTTCGGGATCTCGCCGACGATACGGAACGTGAGCGTCACCGGCCACACCGTGCTGACGAGACTCACCTGCTGGCCGATCCGCCAGCCGTACTTCTTCATGGTCTCGCGCCCGACGATGGCCGCGTCGCGTTGGCGCCGGAACTTCTCGAGAGCGACGGGCTCGATCTTGTAGTCGGGCCACATGGCCTGGACCGCGTCCGGATCGAGCGCGAAGCTCGGGAAGGTCACCATCGCCTCTTCCTCGAATGCGCCGCCGAACCAGACCTCGCCGTTCACCGCCGCGACGCCGGGGATCGACCGCACGCGCTGCACGTACGCGTACGGCATGTCGTAGACGACCCCGCCCTTGTTGTGGACCGAGACGCGCACGTTGCTGCTGATCTCGCTCAAGAGCCGGTCGATGCCGCCCGGCATCGTGAGGAAAAAACAAACGAGCAGCATCGCGAGGCCGATCGCACCGCCGGTCAGCAGGCTGCGGAGCTTGTTGCGCAGCAAGTTGCGAAAGACGAGCGGCAGATACTTCATGCCCGCGTCCCCGCCGACGGCTCGCGCGGCTCGACGTGATCCTTCCCGGCCGCGCCGGCGAAGGTCTCTTTGAGAATGCCCTTTTCGAGATGGAAGACGAGATCGACCCACTCGCTCGCGCGCGGATCGTGCGTCACCATCACGACGGTCTTCTGCAGCTCGTGGCTCAGCTCGAGCAGCATACGCAGGATCTGGTCGGCGTTCTTGGCGTCGAGATCGCCCGTCGGTTCGTCGGCGATGATGAGGTCGGGGTCGGTGACGATCGCGCGTGCGATTGCAACCCGTTGCTGCTCGCCGCCCGAGAGCTCGCTCGGCACGTGGCGGGCGCGCGCGCCGAGACCGACCACGTCGAGTGCCGTCCGAGCCCGGGCCAGTCGCTCGCGGCGATCGAACGACGTCAACAGGAGCGGCAGCTCGACGTTCTCGAGCGCGCTCAGCACCGGAATCAGGTTGTAGAACTGGAAGATCAGCCCGATGTGCCGCGAGCGCCAATGTGCGAGCTCGTCCTCGGAGAGATCGTTCAAGCGTTTGCCGGCGACGACGACGTCGCCGCCGCTCGGCCGGTCGATGCCCGAGAGCAGGTTCAGCAACGTCGACTTGCCCGACCCCGACGGCCCCATCAACGCGACGAAGAGTCCGCTCTCCACAGTCAGCGACACGTGCTCGAGCGCATGCACCTCGTCGGCGCCGCGCCGATAGACACGCGAGACGTCGCGCAGAGAGATGAGCGGCTCGGGCATGGAGACGTCTGCAGATACACGAACGCCCGTCGTCAACGAAGACGGCGGGCGAGTCGTGTCTTCAGTCTGTCAGCGGGAGTGTCGCCGGAGGGTGGGTCAGGGAGTGCTCCTACGGTCGCCGGGGGTTGTGCTACCCAGCGCGTACAACCTGCCGCTGCCACCATGGCCGACGCACACGCGAGCTGCGGCTCCCCGGACACTCCCTGACCCACCCGCCGGCGATGCATCGCACCAAGAACGATGGGGCACGTCGACTCGGGTTGCCGAACTGCGGATTCCAACCAGATGAGTGATGAAGCAACAGGCGGGTGGGTCGGGGATGGCTCCGGGGAGCGCCAGCTCGCGTGTGCGCCGGACATGGAGGCAGCGGCAGGTTGTACGCGCTGGGTGGCAACGACCGCGCGACCGTAGGAGGCCATCCACGACCCGTCCGCCTGTTGCCACCGATCGCCTCGCCGCCGGGAGAATCAAACTAAGGCCGTACCAACGGGCGCGGGGCCGTCGTCGATGCGAGATGTGTCGTGCGAGGGGCCGCGCAGTGACTCCGCGCCCCTCGCACGATGCTCGGGTGCGAAATTTACAGCGCTTCGAACAATCCGGCCATGCCCATGCCGCCACCGACGCACATGGTGACGATGCCGAGCCGCTTGCCCTGACGCTTCAGCTCGCGGAGGAGCTGACCCGTCATGCGCGACCCGGTCATACCGTAGGGGTGGCCGATCGAGATCGAGCCGCCGAGCGGATTCAGCTTCTCGTCGGGAATCTCGAGGACGCGCTGGCAATGAAGGAGCTGCGAGGCGAAGGCCTCGTTCAGCTCCACGATGTCGACGTCCTTCATCGTGAGGCCGTGACGCTTCAGGAGCTTCGGCACGGCGAAGACGGGGCCGATCCCCATCTCTTCCGGACGGCAACCCGCGACCGCGAAGCCGAGGAACTTGCCGAGAGGCTTGATGCCGAGCTCCTTGGCGCGATCGCTCGACATGACGATGGTGGCCGAGGCGCCGTCGGAGAGCTGCGACGCATTGCCGGCGGTGACGCTGCCGGTCTCGCTGAACGACGGCTTCAGCTTGCGGAGGCCCTCGATCGTCGTGTCGGGACGGTTGCACTCGTCACGATCGAGCGACACCTCCTCGAAGGAGATGTTGCCGTCCGCATCCTTCACGGCCTTCTTGGCCTTGATCGGGATGATCTCGTCCTTGAAGAGGCCTTCCTGCTGGGCCCGGGCGACGCGCTGCTGGCTCTTCAGTGAGTACTGATCCTGATCCTCGCGCGAGATCTTGTAGCGGTCGGCGACGATCTCGGCGGTCTGGCCCATGCCCATGTAGATGCCGGGCCACTGCTCGTAGAGCTCGCTGTTCACGAGGTTGTTCATGTTCATCTGACCCTGCACCATCGAGATCGACTCGGTGCCGGCGCCGATCGCGACCGTCGCGCCTTCGTGCAGGATGTGGTGCGACGCCATGGCGATCGCCTGCAGACCCGACGAGCAGAAGCGGTTGACGGTGGTCGCCGATACGGTTTCCGGCAAGCCCGCCACGAGCGCCGCCACGCGAGCCACGTTCGTGCCCTGCGGGCCTTCCGGAACGCCGCAGCCGCAGATCACGTCCTCGATCTCCGCGGCGTTCAGCTGGGGCACCTGCGCCAATGCGCCTTTGATGGCGTGCGCGGCCATCACATCCGGCCGCGTGGCGTTCAGCGCACCGCGAAACGACTTGCCGAGCGGCGTACGAGCGTTGGCGACGATCCAAGCTTCGGGCATGAGACGATCTCCTTCGTTGAGTAGAGGTGGGTGTTTCGAACGCGCGAATCTACGCGACCGGCCGGGGTATTGGAAGAGCGCCGGCGGAGTATTGAAGGCGCGCCAGCGGAGTATTGAAGGCGCGCCGGCGGAGTATCAGATGCGCGCCGGCGGACGGATCACGGACCGGGAGGGGCCTGCTCCGGCAGACACGGGCCGAGGGAAAACGCTGCCAACCCCGCCTCGATCTGCCGATAGAGCTCGACGGTGAACGGTAATCCTGGAGCCGCGACGAGCTTGCCTCCCGCGCGCGGGTCACGCGGTGCCACGATCATGCGCGCGCGTTCGAGCCCGACGTCGGCGACCAGCACGAACAGATCCTCGATCCCCGGGTCGCCCATCGCGATGCAGCCGATTGAGCGATCGTCGCCGTGGATGAAGATGTCGCCGCCGAGCTCCATTCGTCCGTCGACGTCGGCGGCCGCCAGATCGAAGGCGTTCGGGTAGTCGAGCTTCATCGAGAGGTGGAAGCGGCTGTTCGGGTTGAACGCGACGAGACGATAGAGGCCCTCGGGCACCTGACGGTCGCCCTGACGCAGCTTCGGCCCGGGACCACCGCTCGCCGCGAGGATCGGCCGAGCGTCGATCGGCATCCACACCCCCGCCGCGCCGCTCGCGTCGTCGGTCCGCGCCCAGATTTCGAGCCGGCGCTCGTCCTTGAAGGCGAGGAACGCGACCGCGCTCGGCGGATACCCGACGCTCGCATGCTCGAAGTACGGCGCGAGTCGCGCGCGCACGCGTGGACCGATGTCGCTCACCACCGAGTCGACCGTCCGTCCCAGCGGCATCGGCGTCGGCGTCGGCGCGATGGGTCGCGGCCGCGGCATCACACGTGGTCGCGTGCACGCGAAAGCCGTGACGAGCACGAGCACGAACGCTCCGCTTCCGATGATCTTCGCTGCGACATGGCTCACGCGGCTCTCGTATACGATCCCTCGCGCAGCGTTGCACGTGCATCGTTGCCGCACGCGGAGCCGCGCCATGCACGCCTGCGAGCATGCTAAAAGCATGTTCGCGATGTACAACGGCGGCACTGACGCACTCGCCGCTCGACTGTCGCAGAACGGTCGCGCCGTTCGAAGTTGCACGCGCGACGAGACCTACGAAGTCCCATTCGGTACGGCTTCGCACGCATCGCCGCTGGCACCGACGTTGCTCTAGACGGCGATGCGGATGCGGGGGCTTCCTGGGGGATTCGTGTTCGTGATGGTCGCCATCATCGCTGGCATGCCATCACGCGCCGCGCATTCCGACGAGATTCCAGCGAGCGATGCATTCGCGCTCGCCCACTGTCAGAGCTCGATCGTCACAGCCGCGGGCGGCATCGGTCGCCAGCGCGCGTTGCACGCGCAGCGCTGCGCCACGATGACGTTTCGCTGTCGGCAGTTTCGGCCCGACGACGCGTCGTGCCTGAATCGCGCCGCGAAAGAATGCGCGCTCGCGAATGCGGCGGCACCGCAAGACGAGTCGCGGATGGTCGCCATCATCGACCGCGCGTGCAGCGACGTCGCATCGCAGGTGATCGCACCGACGGGCCTCGCCTTCGCCAACACCGCTGGCGTTTGCAGCGAGTCGCACGGGACACCCCTCACCAACGCCGCCGACGTCGGTACATGCATCGTCCGTCGCGACACCTGCGCGGACGCACGCGTTACGGCGCTGCTCGTTCCGCGCGCCGGCGAGCTCGTGCGCGCACTCGACGTCGCGCCCACTGGGTTGACGTGTCTCACGGATCACGGCGGCACCGGCGCGCACGTGCCGGAGCCGCGCAAGGTCGGCCGTCCGCTCGAGCGCTGCCTCGCGACCGCGCTCCGTGACGGGACGCGTGCCTTCGACGCGCGCACCAAGTCGCTCTCCCTTTGTGCGGCCACGGCGTTCGGATGCGTCGGGCTCGGCGGCGACACCGAGGCCACGTGCTTCGAGAATGCCGGCAGCATCTGTCGCGCGCGTCTCGCCCGCACCACCTTCGCGCCGTCCTCGATCGGTCGTCTGTGTCGCGAGCCCGCACTGTCCTTCGAGAACCTCACGAGCGCTGCCGGTGGCGGACTCGCCGCCCTCGCGGACTCGTGCGCGCAGGTCGGCGTGGGGCCCCTGTCCGGCGTCGACGCCTGGTTGTCCTGCGTCGAGCGGCAATTGAGCTGTCAGGCGGCCGACGACGTCGCGAGCCACGTGCCGCGCGCCGAGGAGCTCTTCACCCGCGTCGGACTGACGCTGCGCCCGCCGTATTGCCCGGTCGCTCCGACCGGCGCGACGCCGACGCCGCCCGCCGTCGCCACCGAGACGCCAACGACGACACCCGAGCCGACCGAGACCGCGACGGCAACCTCCGACCCCACGCCGACCGCGACCGAGATCGTCGTGCCGGCGACGGCCACGATCACACCGATACCGTCGACGACGGCCACGCGCACTGCCGCGGCGACGGCAGTGCCTTCCACGACCTCGACACCGGCGCGGACCGCGACGGCCACCCGCACCGCGACGTCGATTCCGACGCGCACCGCGACGGCCGCACGGACCGCCACGCCCGTCCGCACCGCGTCCCCGACCGCGACACGAACCCCGACCACGACGCCAACCGCGACGCGCACCGCGACGGCCACGCGGACGGCGACGCAGACCCCAACGCCCACGCGTACCAGCACGCGCACGCCGACTCCGAGTCTCACGCCGACCCGCACCGCCACCGCGACGCGCACGGCCACCCGCACCGCCACGCCAACGCAGACCGCGACCCCTGTCGCGACCACCACGCCCGGCGGCGGCGGCACGTGCGATGCGAGCGCGGCACCTTTCGGACTCAGCAACCGCGTCCCGGCGTCGCAATGCCGTTTCGACGGCGAGCCCGACACCGCACCACCGATGGAAATCGAGCGCGTCTTCTCCGCCATCAGCGTCGCGAGCCCGGTGCAACTGACACACGCGCCCGACGGCACCGATCGCATCTTCGTCGTCCAGCAAGGCGGCACGATCCGCGTCTTCCCGAACGGCGCACCGACGGGCGCCACGGACTTCCTGACACTCAGCGGAATCATCGTCGGCGGTGAGCAGGGCCTCCTCGGCCTCGCGTTCCATCCCAACTACGCGAGCAACGGTTTCTTCTACGTCTACTACTCCGCGCCGAGCCCGCGCCGCTCGGTGATCGCGCGCTACCACGTGAGCAGCAACCCGAACGTCGCCGACCCGGCGAGCGCCCGCATCGTCATGGAGATCGCGCAGCCCTACGAGAACCACAACGGTGGCCAGCTCGCGTTCGGTCCCGACGGCTACCTCTACGTCTCGCTCGGTGACGGCGGCAGCGCCGGCGATCCGCAGAATCGCGCGCAGAACATGGCCGAGCTGCTCGGCAAGATCCTGCGCCTCGACATCGATCGCACCGACCCCGGGCTCGGCTACGCCGTGCCGGCGGACAACCCGTTCGTCGGACAGGCCGGCGCGCGCGGCGAGATCTGGGCCGTCGGTATGCGGAATCCGTGGCGCATGAGCTTCGACCGTCTGACGAATGCGCTGTGGGCGGGTGACGTCGGCCAGGGCAACTGGGAAGAAGTCGATCTCATCGAGCGCGGCAAGAACTACGGCTGGCGGCGGAAGGAAGGCACCGCCTGCTACAACCCGAGCTCGGGCTGCGACAGCGCCGCGTTCACCAATCCGATCGCGGCCTACACGCACAGCGACGGCTGCGCCGTGACCGGCGGCTACGTCTATCGCGGCAGCCGGCTTCCCGAGCTCTACGGCTCCTACATCTACGGCGACTACTGCAGTGGGAAGCTCTGGGCACTCCGCTACGACGGGACGAACGCGACGACGACGATGATCGCGGACACCACCCTCAGCATCTCGAGCTTCGGCGAGGACCGCGACGGCGAGCTCTACGTCGTGAGCCTCGGCGGCTCGATCCATCGCCTGCGTCGGCCGACCGGCGGCTCGGCGGGCACGTTCCCGCGGACCCTCACCGCGACCGGCTGCTTCAGCAACGTCCCGAGCCGCGTTCCGGCCCCCGAGCTCGTGCCCTACGACGTGCGCTCGCCGCTCTGGTCGGACGGCGCCGACAAGCGCCGCTTCATGGTGGTCCCGAACGGCACCACCATCGGCTTCCAACCGAACGGCGCATGGGATCTGCCCGTCGGGACGATCCTCGTGAAGGAGTTCACCTTCGAGACCGAACGCGGCAACCCCGCGTCCGAGCGGGCGCTCGAGACGCGCTTCCTCGTGCGGCGCGCGAGCGGCTGGCGCGGCTATTCCTATCAATGGAACGCGGCCCAGACCGAGGCGTTCCTCCTCGACAACGGCGCGACGGAGACGTTCACGGTCACCGATCCGCCGGCGGCACCCACCGAGCACACGCACGTGTTCCCGAGCCGGAGCGATTGCCAGCGCTGTCACACGACGGCGGCGGGCGGAACGTTGGGGCTCCGCACCCAACAGATGAATCGCAGCTTCGACTACGGCAGCGTGAGCGACAATCAGCTGCGCGCCCTCGAGCACGCGGGCTTCTTCGGCGGCTGTCTGCCGGCTCGCCCCGCGGCTCTCGCGACGCTTGCCGATCCTTCCGACCCGAGCGCCCCGATCGCCGATCGTGCGCGCAGCTGGCTGCAGGCCAATTGCGCCCACTGCCACCTCCCGGGTGGCCCGGCGCCGACCAGCATCGACCTCCGCGCGGAAGTGCCGGCCTCGTCGATGAACATCTGCGACGCGATCCCGCAACACGGCGACCTCGGCGTCAGCGGCGCGCGCATCATGCGCCCGGGGCACGCGGAGGATTCCGTCCTATGGCTGCGGGCGGCGATCCGGGGCGACGAGGCGCAGATGCCGCCGCTCGGTACGCTCATCCCCGATCCGCTCGGCGACGGCGTGCTCGAGGCCTGGATCGAGAGCGTGAGCAGCTGTCCTTGAGACGGCTGGTCCTTCGACGGCTGTTCCTGGCTCGGCGAACTCGCTAGATCGGTCGCCATGAGCACGGGAAATGTCGGCGAGATCTGGCGGTATCCGGTGAAGTCGATGCTCGGGGAACGTCTCGAGCACACCAGCCTCGGCACCCTCGGGGTGCCGGGTGATCGCGGTTGGGCGGTGCGCGACGAGGTGCGCGGCGGCATCCGCGGCGCCAAGAAGATCGCCGGCCTCATGCAGTGCGCCGCGCGCTATCGCGACGAGCCGAGCGCCGAGCGCATTCCCGTT
Organism: Binatia bacterium; assembly: GCA_039917665.1. Classification (GTDB taxonomy): domain Bacteria; phylum Desulfobacterota; class Binatia; order UTPRO1; family UTPRO1; genus UTPRO1. The sequence continues at coordinate 726 of JBDSJB010000339.1, read as the reverse complement.
CCGGAGATCACGCTGCCGGACGGTACGGTGCTGCGCGCCGACGCGCCGGAGGCCGCGACGCGTCTCAGTGCCGCGCTCGGCACGACCGTCACCCTCTGGCCGCGCCGCCCGGCCGACGATCTCGACCACCATCGCCGCGGCGCTCCCGATCACGAGGACATGGACACCGAGATGCGCGCGGTCTTCGGACGTGAAGCGAGTGAGCCGCTCCCCGACTTCTCCATCTTCCCGCCCGAGCTCTTCGAGTTCGAGTCGCCCCTCGGCACCTACTTCGACGCGTTTCCCCTGCTCGTGATGACGACGTCGTCATTGCGACGCCTGCAGGCGCTGACGCCGTCGTCGCGCATCGACGTGCGTCGGTTCCGTCCGAATCTCGTGCTCGAGACCGCTGCCGACGACGGATTTCTCGAAAGCACGTGGGGCGGCCGGCGGCTGCAGGTCGGCGAGGCGGTGCTGTCACTCACGATCCCCTGCCCGCGCTGCGTGATGATCACGCTCCCAACCGGCGATCTGCCGAAGGATCCGGCCGTGCTCCGCACCGTCGTGCGCGAGGCCGATCAGAATCTCGGCATCTATGCCGTCGTGGAAACTCCGGGCGTGGTGCGCCACGGAGACGCCGTCACCTTGCTCTGACGCTCGACCGTCGCGGCGCCTGCCAGCGCAGCCCAGCACGACGTCGATGGCGAGGGAGTGTGCGAAGGGCCGCACGGAGCGAGCGCTCCGTGC
>JBDSJB010000338.1:0-4612 GCA_039917665.1 Binatia bacterium | reverse complement strand
GGACGCGCCGGATAGGGGGCGGGAACAGGTGTGAATCTCGGTCCGCTCGGCAGCATCGTGATTCCTTCTCGCGCCGATCCTTGGGGACGATGCGCCGGCGCGAGCCAGCAATCCGTATGTTGCAACGCCAATGCCGCGTTGCGGCGTGCGCGAACGCGGCACCGAAAACCTCCCCGAGCGCCCTGCCTGCGTGGTGGGCGTGCATCGCTGCCCGCCGAGTCGGCACGTCACCATGCGATCACGACCTGCGATGGAGGTCATCACAGGTTACGATGGCGGCGCGCGCCGAGAGCGTTCCGGATGACTACGTGGTCGCCGGCGTGCCGAGGCCGTCCGGTCATGAGGTCCACGGCGGCGTGCGGCTGGCCGGATGGATCGCTGCCGTCCACGCGCGTCAGAGCACCTCGACCGCGTCGACGTCGCCGGTCAACGGCAGCGAGAACGAGAAGGTCGCCCCGTGACCGATCGCTCCCTCTGCCCACGCGCGGCCGCCGTGCCGTTGCACGATGCGCTGCACGATCGCGAGACCGACGCCGGTGCCTTCGAACTCGTCGGGGCGATGGAGCCGCTGGAAAACGCCGAACAGCTTGTCGGCGTACGCCATCTCGAAGCCCGCCCCGTTGTCGGAGACGAAGTAGATCGTCTCGGCCGCGCCGCGCCGACAGCCAATGGTGATCGTGGGCGCGGCGGCGTTCCGCGTGAACTTCCACGCGTTGCCGATGAGATTCGCCAGCACCTGGCGGATCATGCTGCCGTCCGCGCGCGCCGGCAGCAGCATGTCCACGTTGACGGTGACGGCGCGCGTCGGCTCCACCCGCCGCAGGTTTTCGACGACGGCGTGCACGAGCGCGGTCATGTCGACGGCGCACTTCGCGAGCTCGCTCCGTCCGAGGCGCGAGAACGTGAGCAGATCGTCGATCAGCCGTCCCATCTGGCGCGCGTTGTCGCAGATGACGCCGAGCGCGCGCCGCGCGTTCCCGTCGAGGCTGGCGGCGTGATCCTCGACGAGGATGTTCGCATAACCGTCGATCGCGCGGAGCGGCGCGCGCAGGTCGTGCGACACGGTGTACGTAAAGGAGCCGAGTGCCTCGTTGGCCACTTCGAGCTGCAACGTCCGCTGGTGCAGCAACGCCTCGGCCCGCTTCCGCTCGGTCACGTCCGCAATCGATCCCATCATGCGTACCGCCTCGCCCCGCTCGTTGCGGAACGCGCGGCCCTCCGCCGAGATCCAGCGGATCGAGCGATCGTCGTGCCGCACGATCCGGCACTCGACGCGGAACACGCCGGTGGCGCCGGCCTCGGCAAAACGGTCTCCGACCATCTCGCGATCCTCGGGAAACACATGGGAGAAAAATGTCTCGCGGCCCCACGCGGGCAGCAGCGTGGCATACCCGAAAATTTGGTCGTGCGTGACGGTGCGATAGGTGGAGTCCGTGACGAGATCCAGGTCCCAGAGCCCCATCCGCGCCGCGTCGAGCGCGAGCGTGAGCCGCGCCTCGCTCTCCTGCAGCGCCTCCTCCATGCGCTTCCGCGCCGTGATGTCGGTCGAGATGCCGCAGAGCGCGTACGCGGTCCCCTGCGAGTCGACGATCGGAAACTTGATCGAGACGTAGGTATGAACGCCGTCGTCGTGGCCGACTTGCTCCTCGAACTCCAAAGGCTGGCCGCTCGCGAGGATCCGGTGGTCGTTGGCGCGGAGCGCTTCGGCCGCGGGGCCGGGAAAGAATTCGTCGAACGTGTGGCCGAGCGCCTGCGCGCGCGGCACGTGGAAGACCGCCTCGCATTGGCGATTGATGAAGAGCAGACGGCCGTCGAGATCCTTCAAGTAGACGAGCGCGTTCGCGTTATCGAGGATGGCGCGCAGGCGTTCCTCGCCGTCGCGCAACGCCGTTTCCGCCGCTGCGCGTTGCCGATCGGCACCGTCCAGCGTCGACGCGTGCCACCAGACAACCGCCGCGAGCAGCCCGGTGGTCGCGATCGCGACGAGCTGAAAGCCGGTCGCGGTGCTGTAGAGGCCCGCGCGCTCCCCCCAGAAGCATGCCCACCCGAGACCCCAGGGAATGATGATCGCGGCAATCAGCAAGCGGCGCGCGGTGACCCCGCCGGCGCGGTCGCTGGTGACGACGCGCACGAAGCTCTCGACGACGCTCTGCACGAAGCTCTGTACGACGCCGCCGATGGCGAGCAGGCTCACGACGTCCAGTGCATCACATGTGCCAGTGCGGGCGCCCCGCCAGCACGGCGATCGCACCATCGGAGCCCAGCGCCCTCGTCAGGAATCTGACCCGCAGCTCCCCCATTGGTCGGAAACCCCGCCATCGCGTAGGTAGTCGAAGGATGCGTTTCCCACGCTCGTACCGTGCGCCCGCACCGCGATCCTCGGCCCTGCCGCACGGGCTGTATTACGATCGCGACTTCATCGGCCACGGCGACCGCGCGGAGATCCTGGCGTGGCTCGGGACGCTCCACCCGATCTGGGAGCAGCGCTACGCGCCCAATCATCCGCCGCCGTCCGGCCGCGAGCAGCGCTGGTTGCTGCGTCCGGTCTACTGGCTCGGCAACTGGCAGTTCGCGTGCCTCGACTACTACCACCCGCCGAAGGGCGTCCTGCACCGCTGCGTCGAGGCCGAGCCCTACCCGCCCGTGCTGCAGAAGCTGGTCGCCGAGGCCGAACGTATCGCGCGGCGCATCTATAGAAATCAGGGCAACAGCCAGGACATGCCGGCCGGCTGGCATCTGAACACCTGTCTCGTGAACTTCTACGGCAGCCGGATCGAGGAGGGCCGTGAGGTCGACACGGCGCGAGTCGGCGAGCACAAGGACTTCGAGCCGGGGCCCGTCGCGTCGCTGTCGCTCGGCGCGCGCGCCTTCTTTCAGTTCGTCGCGAGCAGCCGGATCGGCGCGCGCGCCGACGTCGTCTTTCAGCAATGGCTCGACGACGGCTCACTGCAGATCTTCGGCGGCGACCGTTGGAAGCGGCAGGTCTTCCACCGCGTCCAGCGCGTCGACCGGAAGGGCGCGACCTTTCCCCTCAACACCGAGCACTTCGTCACGCGCCGGATCAACTTCACGTTTCGCTACGTGCCGGACGAGCACATCGTCCCCTTTGCCCAGCTGCCCGGCGACGCGGCGGACGACGTCCGGGGCTACATGGAGCAACTCGCGGTCCACTCGCGGTTCTTCCACGCTGCGCTCGCGGCCCGCGATCCGAACGGCTGAATCGGCCGTCGTCGCGCACGGCTTGACTCTCCACGCGGGGCGCCGTTCAAGGTTCGGTGCCCGCGTCCCAGATCGCCACGGTCGAGCCCAACGTCGAGCCTGAATCGTACGTCGACGTGCCGCGGGAACGCTCCCATGCTCCCGCGCGGATCTTGCTCGCGATCGTCCTCGTCTACGCGCTGACCTCGCTGCTCGCTCGTCCACGCGGTCCGCTCACCTGGGCGCTCGTCGGCTAGCACCACGCGGGGAACACGATAGGGTCGCGCCATGACGCCCGACGATTCGATCGCGCTTCCCGGCTGTGACGTTCGCTTGCCGCTCCTCGGACTCGGCACCTGGGCCTGGGGCGACACCTCCACGTGGGGCATGAACGGCTACGATCGCAGCTACGACCTGGAAACCATCCGCGACGCCTATCGCCGGGCGATCGACGGCGGTGTCACGCTGCTCGACACGGCCGAAATGTACGGCGAGGGCGAGAGCGAACGGATCATCGGGCGCCTCCTCGCGGAAGACGCGACCCGGCGCGATCGTGTCGTCGTCGCGACCAAATTCATCCCCTTCCCGTGGCGCCTCGACGTCGGCACCGCATTGATGCGCTCGCTCCGCGCCTCGCTGGAGCGCCTGCAAATGCCCGCCGTGCACCTCTACCAAATTCACGGACCGATCAGCTTGCGCTCGCACGAGGTCATGGCCGACGCACTCGCTGCCGCCCATTCGCAGGGACTCGTCAAAGCGGTCGGGGTCTCGAACTACTCGGAGAAGGAGCTGCGGGCGATTCATCGGGCACTCGCCGATCGCGGCATCGCGCTCGCGACCAATCAGGTGGAGTTCTCGCTGCTCCGGACGATGCCCGAGCACAGCGGATTGCTGAGAGCGTGTCGCGAGATGGGCGTGACGGTCATGGCGTACTCGCCGGTCGGCCAGGGTCGCCTCACCGGCAAGTACAGCGCGTCGAATCCGCCGTCCGGGAAGCGCAACTTCTCCGCGTATCCGATGGCGGAGATCGAGCCGATCGTCGCCGAGCTCCGCCGCTGCGGTGCGCGCCACGACGGCAAGACGCCATCGCAGGTCGCGCTCAATTGGCTGATCTGCAAAGGCGCCGTGCCGATCCCCGGGGCCAAGAACGGCGACCAGGCCGCGCAGAACGCCGGCGCGCTCGGGTGGCGCCTCTCGGCCGACGAGGTCGCCACGCTCGATCGCGTGGCGAAGCCGGGACAGCGGAGCCTGTTCCACCGCATCTGGCAGCACGGCTGACGCGTGGCGTCCGCTTCGGCTATGCACCGCTCATGACTCGACCGCCGCTGCGTTCACCGCTCACCGGGGTGCGCGTCCTCGACATGACGCGCGTCGTGTCGGGGCCCGTCGTCGGCCGCGCGCTCGCCGATCTCGG
>JBDSJB010000337.1:0-4048 GCA_039917665.1 Binatia bacterium | reverse complement strand
CGGCGGTGATCGTATGCCGCGACGGCGTCAACGGCGACGGCACCGTGACGGACGACGACACGGGGCTGCAGTGGGAGCAGAAGACCGACGACGGCAGCGTCCACGACTTCACCAACGACTTCACCTGGAGCCCGAACGACGGACCGCCGGACGGCACCGTGTTCACGAGCTTTCTCGGAACACTGAACGACGGCCGGAGCCCGACGGCACTAGCAGCACCGGCTGTTTCGCCGGCCACTGCGATCGTCGAGCTGCGGACGATCGTCGATCCACACGCGCCCGGCTGCGGCCAGGGCGTCGCGTGCATCGACCAGACCGTCTTCGGGCCGACGATCCCCTTTCTTCTACTGGTCGGCCACCAGTGAGACCGAGTTTCCCATCTTCGCCTTTGGCGTGGCCTTCGGCGCCGACGGGCACGTGACCAGCTCACTGAAGCAAGCGCCCCTTTTCGCGCGCGCCGTGCGTGCGGCGTTCTAAACGCTCGCGTCTCGGTCGCGTCCCCTCGAACGACGAAAGGAGTCGACGATGAAGCACCCGGTAACCATGGACGATGTGCAGCGGGCCCTGTTGGCCTTGTGGATGGTAGCGATGGTCGCTTGCGGGAGCGCCGCGCTGGGAGACGATCCGCAGCTGCGTCTCACCCTGACGCCGTCCTCCGCGGCACTGGCGCAGTGCATGCCCGACGCGACGCTCGCCGTGACCGTCAAGCAGACGACCGACCGCAACGGCTTCGACCGTTTCGAGATCGAAGCCCGTCATCTGCCGCCGAATCGGAGCTTCACCGTGTTCCTGCTCCAGCAGGCCGGCGCGCCGTTCGGCGCCGCCGAGTACATCGGCGACTTCAGCACCGACCAGAACGGCGACGGCAGCAATGCCTTCACCCTGATCGTACAGGAGGCCTTCGCGTCGACGCTCGTCGACGGCCGCCGCGTCCGCGTCGACCTCGATCGCATCGGGGTTTGGTTCGCGGACCCGAGCGACGACGACTTCTGCCTGGGTGACGACAGCCCCGACACGCCGTTCGATGGCGACGACGAGGCCGGCGTGCAGGCCTTCAACTCCGCCAACGCCGATCCGCTGCCGACGCCGTAGGCGATGCGGTCAGGAGCGGGCGTGGCCGACGGAGCGGGCGTGGCTCGACACGGAGCCAGGATCGGCGGCGCTCAGCGCGGGCGCGTGCTGGCGTACGACCAGGAGCGACGACGGGCATTCCTGGATCAGCCGCTCCGACCGCATGCCGAAGGGGCGAGGCTCGAGGCCCCATTCGGTGCCGACGCCGATGACGAGGAGATCGTAACCTTCCTGGCATTCGTCGAGCACGGCGTTCTCCGGGTTGGTGTGCTCGACGATCTTGACCGCGATCCGCCCTCCCCGCGCCGCGACGTCCTCGTGCAGGATCTCGCGGACGGCGTCGGCCATCGGCACGGTCTTGGCGCGGGTGGGGTCGGGATTGGCGACTTGCAAGATGGTGACGCTGGCGCCGGCATGGCGCGCCAAGCGCAGGCCCAGCTGCAACGCCCCGCGATCGTGGATGCTCCCGAGGTACGGGACGAGCACGCGACTCGCCCAGCCGAGGCCGCGATCGACGAGGACGGCGACGGTGGTCTCCGCGCGCCGCATGACCTCGTGGACGGTGCCGCTCAGGACCGTTCTGCCGAGCACCGGCTTGTGCCAGCCGAGCAACACCAGGTCGGCGCCTTTGACCGCGGCGACGTCACAAATGTCGTGGGCCGGTTGCGGCGATACGAACGAAAGCGGGTGGACTTCGAGATCGAGCGCGGCGGCGCGTTCCAGCAACGGCGTCAGGGCGGCAGCATCACCGGCCTCGCTCTGATTGGCGAGCACGAACGACGCGCGATCGTTCGGCGCGACCAGACGGAGCGCGTAGAGACGCCGGGCTTCGTCGGTGCCGCCGGTGAGCGCGCCGGCCACCGTCACCATGCCCGGCCCGCTCCGGTCGTACGCGACGCACATGAGGACGGTGTAGCCGTCGTGGGCCGCGGCGGTGAGAACGCCGTCCCGCTCGTCGCGTTCGACGGCGGCGGCCGGATAGATGCGCGCCAGCAGCGGCGTGGTCACGAACGTCGTCACGAGCGCCATCAGCACCATCATGGTGAACAGCGTCGGCGAGATGACGCCGAGGTCGAGCCCGATGTTGAGCACGATCAGCCCCATCAGGCCGCGGGTGTTCATCAAGATGCCGAGCACCGATGACTCCCGCCACGACAGACCCGTCAGCCGCGCGGCGACGGCGCGACCTCCGAACTTGCCGACGCATGCCACCAGGATGATGAGCCCGCACATCGCCCACGCGCTCGTCGTGTCGAGGAGCCCGATCTCGGTGCGGAGGCCGCTGTAGGCGAAGAACAGTGGCAGCAGCAGCACGACCACCAGATCTTCCAGCTTGTCGGCGAGCAGCTGCGCGAATCCGTCGCGCTTCGGAACGATGGCGCCGAAGATGAACGCCCCGAAGAGCGCGTGGATGCCGATCAGCTCCGTGATCCAGCTCGAAAGGAGCAGCATGAGCAGCGTCGCTGCGACGAGATTCTGGCTGAGCCCTTCTTTGTTGGCACTTCGCGCCGCCAGGCGCTCGATCAACGGGCGCACCAGCTTCAGCATGACGCCAATGTAGACCAGCGCGAGGATCGTCGTCGTGATCGCCTCGCCGACGTGGGTCGCGCGCACGATCGACACGACGAAGGCGAGGATGCTCCATGCCGTCACGTCGTCGACGGCGGCGCACGTGATTGCCAACGCACCGATCTTGGTTCGCAGCAGTCGGCGCTCGACCAGGATGCGCGCCAGCACCGGGAACGCCGTGATGCTCATGGCCACGCCCATGAAGAGCGTGAAGGAGCTGAACGGGACCGAGCGGGGCGAGAGGATCGGATACAGATAGTGGGCGAGCACGGCCCCGAGGGCGAACGGCACGACGATGCTGGTGTGGCTGATCGCGACCGCGGTATGCCCGCGCCCGCGGAGCAGCGCGACGTCGAACTCGAGCCCGACCAGGAACATGAAGAGGATCAGCCCGACCTGGCTCAGCATGCCGAGCAGCGGCATCGAGCTCGCCGGGAAGAGCGTCGCTTCCAGGCCCGGGGCCAGCCACCCCAGCAACGACGGCCCGAGCATCACCCCCGCGACGATCTCGGCAATGACCATCGGCTGCCGGACCCGCCGCGTCACCAGGCCGATCGCGCGCGACGCGCCGATGATCAGGATCGCCTGAACGATGAACAGGGAGAGCGGACTATGAATCAAATTCGCCATCGAAAACGTGCCGCGAGGGTCGGTACGGACGGAACCCCAGGAGCGCTGCGAGGGTGTCAGAGCGGGTGGGGGTCGCGCAATCCGGGGATACGGACGGCTGGGAACCCCTGCCGGCCGTCACGCGGCCGACGGGGGCGCAGCCAAGGAATCAGGCGCCGAAGCCGCCGTCGATCGTGTGCATCGCGCCGGTCACCATCGCCGCGTCCGCGCTCGCCAGGTACGCGACCATGCCCGCGATCTCGTCCGGGCGCGCGTGCCGCTTGATCGCCATGAAGCTGTGCATCTGATCCTTCATGGGGCCGTCGGCGGGATTCATGTCGGTGTCGACCGGCCCCGGCTGCACGATGTTCACGGTGATGCCACGGTCGCCGAAGTCGCGGGCAAGGCCACGCGCCATGCCCTGCAAGGCCGACTTGCTGAGCGCGTACGCCGCCGCGCCCACGAACGGCATGCGATCGCCGTTGACCGACCCGATGACGATGATGCGGCCGCCCTCGTTCATCGTCTTCGCCGCCTCGACCGACGCGTGGTACGGCGCGCGCACGTTCACGTCGATCAGGTGATCGACCGCGTCTGCTTCGAGGGTCCGGGCGTCGCCGAACACGATCACACCCGAGTTGACGACGAGCACGTCGAGCGCACCACGCGACTGCACCACGTCGATGACGGCCTGGCGGTCGGCACTATCTGCCTTGATGGCCGTGCCGCCCACTTCCTTGGCGAGCGCGTCCGCTGCCGCCTGCGAGCCGGCGTACGTGAACGCTACCGCGTCCCCTGC
>JBDSJB010000336.1:0-4698 GCA_039917665.1 Binatia bacterium | reverse complement strand
TCACGCCGCCGGTCTTCTGCGCGACGCTGGCAATCGTGGCTTTCTCCTCAGCCGACTTCACTGGACCGCGGAGCGTCACGACGCCGTCCTGCGTGATGATCTTGACGTTCTTGGCGTTCATGGAGAGTTGGTCCTGCCCGACGACGGCTTTGCGGATCTGCTGAGTGATCGTGCGGTCGGTCTCGTTCTCGCTCTGGTCGAGCGGGGTGAGGGTCGTACCGTCAGCGTCGCGGGCATTGCGCTTCGTGTTGTCCGCGTCCGCCGAGGCGGCCTTGCCGTCGCCGTGCATGTCGGCTGCGATGATCTGATGCGCGAAGGCTATCGGGAGCACCAAGGCACCCGACGCCACCAGCACTTGAAACTTCCTCATTCGTGGCACCTCCTTCTCCGAGGTTCAGCGAGATGCGTGCCACGGGCGTGCAGCCGGCAGGCGCCCGTCCCCATTGGATCTTTACGGGCGATCGGTCTCGATCCCGCGGGCACTCCCTACAAAGCGCTGCAGGATTGGGAGCGTCAGGCGTGCGACGCAGCCGGCGCGGTCAACAGAACGCCGGGCGCGAAAACGCCGCGGGGATCGAGCGCGCGTTTGACGGCGCGCATCGCGGTGATCCCCGTGTCGCCGTACAGCCGTCGCAGGAGCTCTTGTTTCACGGGGTTCCGCCCCACGCCGTGCTCGGAGAGCGGACTGCCTCCGAGCGCGATCGCGGCGCTACCGATCGCGAGTTGCGCGGCGTGGGCACGCTCACCGTCCGCGGCGCAGCGTGGCAGCACGTTCGGATGCAGGTTGCCGTCGGACAGATGCCCCCACACGGCATGGTCGAGCTCGCTCGCGTCCAGGAGGTTGCGGATTTCCGTCAGGAGAACGCCGATGCGATCGAACGGGACGATCACGTCGCCTCCCGACTTCGAGAGCGACGCATCGATCGTCCGCTGCGCCGTGGCGATGCGCCGATTGACCGCTTGCGGGATGCTCTCGCGGAGCGCGAAAAGCGCGTCGCGGCGCCGGTGCTCGCCGGGCAATGCCGGGATCGTCGTCGCCAGCACACCATGACGATGGAGCAGTCGGCAGAGCCGCACGAGCGGGGTGTCGCAGGTCGGATCGTCGACGCGGGCGATCTCGGCGGCGGCGTGCTCCGCGGTCGCGGCGGCGTCGAGATCGACCTGCACGAGCAGCGCAGTGCGCATCGTCGGGGCGAGCGTGAGCCCCAGGCGCTCCGCGTCCCCATCCTCGCGAACGAGCGCGATCGAACGCGCGTCGAGGTACTCGATCGCGGCGACGTCGATGCCGCCGCCGAGGTTCCGACGCGCTTCGGCAGCCGCGTGGCGAAGCGCGTCGGCGAGGATGAGCGCCGTCATCTCGTCGGGACACCCAACCAGCGCGACCAAGGACGCCGCCGGTGACCGAAGCACATCGAGGTCGATACTGGTCACGACGCCGAGCGTGCCTTCGGCGCCGATGAAGAGATCGACGAGATCCATCCCCGGACTCGAGAAGTAGCCGGCCGCGAGCTTCGGCACGGTGGGCATGCGGTAGCTCGGGATCGGGACGCGGCGGAGAGCTCCATTGCACCCGACGATCTCGAAATGCCCTTCTGGGCTCGCGGTGACGTCGCCGCGGACCAGCTCGAGGACGCCACCGTCGTCCAGCATGACGGTGAGGCCGCGGACCCAGGCTCGCGTCGCGCCGTGCTTGAAGGTGGCTGCACCGGCGGCGTTGGTGGCGACGGTGCCGCCGACGGTGGCGCCGTCGTACGTGGGAATCGGTGGGTAGCATCGGCCACTCCGGGCGAGCGCGGCGGCGAGATCGGACAGCACGACACCGGGCCCGACGATGACGTGATCGGACGCGGAGCCATCGATCACCCCGAGCCGGGCGGTCGACACGACCGTTTCGCCTCGCGGGGTCGCGCCGCCGGTGAGCGACGATTGGGCGCCCACGACCAAGACGGGATCGGCGTTGGCGAGGATCGCGGCGACCGCCGCTTCGCTTTCTGGGAACCAGACCGCCGGCGTATGGCCGCCGGGCACGTGCGCCGCGTCACTGCGAAAGGCCTCGAGGCGGTCCGGATCGGTCGTATGCGCGATGGGCCCCGACGCGCCAATCGGCGGCCGGCAACGAGCTTGCCAATGGGGTCGGGCGCGCATCGATCCCGCGCCGCATCCTACGAGGCGGCCGCGGCCTCCATCTGCCGGCGCATCTGCGTGAGGCCTGCGCGCGCGCCAACCAGGCGCGTGTGGCGCAGCAGCGCTTGAGTCATCCGATTGTCGACGCCACCACGCAGCGGTCGGGCGGCGGGTTGTTTCAGCTCCGGCGTCGTCACGGGCTGGAGAAACCCCGGATCGTGTCCGAAGACCTCGGCGGCGACACGCGCGAACTCGATTCGCGTCAGATAGTCCGGGCCGACGGGATGCACGACACCCCGGTGCGTTCCGAGCGCGAGCTCGCGCACGGCCGCGGCCAGGTTCTCGGCAAGCGTCGGTGTTCCCCACTGATCGCTCGGGACACGCATCACCTCGCCCGCACTTGCGAGACGATCGAGCACCATCACGAAGTTCTTGCCTGCGGCTTGGTAGCCATACACGCCGCAGGCGCGGGCGATCAGGTGATCCGCGACGGTGTCACGGACGATCGCCTCCGCCGCGAGCTTGTGGCGACCATAGACGTTGATGGGGTGGGTCGGGGCGTCGATCTCGTAAGGGCCCGCCGAACCGTCGAAGACGTAGTCGGTCGAAAAGAACACGAGCCGGGCCCGACGTGTTGCCGCGGCCATTGCGACGTTGCGCGTGCCCTCGACGTTCACACGCTCGGATTCCGTCGGCTCGGTTTCGCAGCGATCGACGTGAGGCAGGGCGGCCGGCAGGAGGATCAAGGCAGGGCTGATGTCGTCGACCAGGGTGCGCACCGCTGCAGCGTCCGTGATGTCGAGCGGGACGAGGTCGGGCGTCGGTGTGCGGAGATACGTCCCGACGGCGTCCGGAAAGACCGCCCGGAGCGCGTTTCCGACGAGTCCGGAAGCTCCGATGATCAGCGTCCGCATCGTTCGGCGTATAGCGGCGTGTTCGTGTGTCGGCAAATTCGCCCCCATTGACGCGTAGGAGCCGCCCTGAGTATGCCAGCCCCGACATGCGAAGAACGATCGTAGTAGCGATGATCGCAGCCGTGAGTGGGTTCGGTCTGGCGAGTGTGCCGGCCTTCGGGGTGTTGAGGTCCAACACGTGGCTGGAATCCGGTGAGCCGTTTCGGCTTGGATACGTCATCGGATATATCGACGCGGTTCAGCTCGCGCAGCGTAAGGATGTCCGCGTCCAGCTTCCGACCGGAGGCGGTAAAAACTACGATCGCTGGGTGCGTGACGTGACCGCTTTCTACGCAAACCCGGTGAACAAGGGGCGGGGTGTTCCGGACGCCATGTACGAAGTGGGGGCCGTGGTGCGGGCTGAGTGGCTGAAGGATTTCGCCGCCCGGAATGCCGAGAGGAAGGCCGCTGCTGCGGGGGAAGCCGCCAAAGCTCCGAGTCCGAGTCCCGCACCCTGAGTGATTGAGCTCGCGATCGCTTTGCGAGCGGCGGCGCTCCTCGCGCTGCTCCTGATCTCGGGCTTCGCCCTAGCGCGCGCGGGTGGACGGCGCCCCGATGCCTTCGATGCAGTGTGGTGCGGGCTCGCGCTCGTCTCGTTGGTGGGTACGTTGCTGGCGCGGGCAGGTCATTTCTCCCTGCTGACGATCGGAGCCACCACTGGGTGCGTGACAGCGGTGGGCTTCGTTATTGGACGCGGGCGCGCAATCGCTGCGGCGGGTACAGGCGTGTCGCGGATTCGCGCGTGCGCCGCTCTCTCCGGTATCGCCGCTGCGCTCTGGGCGGCGCCGCCTTACGAAACGTTCATGGCGGGAGCCGATTCGACGATGTACGTCAATGCCGGCGTGCACCTCGCGCGCACGGGCTCTTACGAGGTGGCGGGCACGATTGCACCGCTGCTGCCCCCCGCCCTCGCGCAAGCGGTGTTTGCGAGCGTCGGCGCCCGCGATCAGGGACCGTACATTCGCTTGCCCGGTGGTCTGCTGATGACGCGCCGGGATGCCGCGACTGCCGCGCCCGCGTTTTTCCCGCTGGTGTCGACGTGGACGGGAATTCTGACCGCCATTGGCGGCCCGGCGTTCGCGCCTACCGTCGCGCCCCTCGCCATGGGGCTTGCCGTGTGGGCCCTCACGCTCTTCGCTGGCGAGACGTTCGGGCTTGCGAGTGCCGCCATCACGGGTCTCGTTTTCGTCGCCAACTTCGCCGTCTGGTGGTTTGGCCGCTTCACGATGGCCGAGCCCCTAACCATAGCGTTCATTTGGGGAGGTTTCGTATTTCTCGGCCGCGGCGCTCCGGGCGCAGCGGGGATCATGCTCGCGCTCGCCAGCCTCGCTCGCGCCGAAACGCTGGTGTTCGCCGTGACAGCCCTCGCGTGGTGGGCGGCATGGGTACCAGTTCGCCCCCGTGACCTCGGGCTCCTCGCGGGTGGGCTCGTGATGACGGGGCTCATTGCCGCCATGAGCGTTGTCGGAATGCCCAATCACCATCTGGCGTATCTCTGGAACGATGTGTCGATGATGTGGACGAAGTGGACGTTTATCGTGCTCCCGGCGCTGGCGGACGGTCGATTCGCGACGGCTGTGGCGCTGCTCCCGATGATCCCCATTCTGCTCGTCGTCGGGAT